>JAFQKG010000157.1 GCA_017397025.1 Erysipelotrichaceae bacterium
AATACAATTCATGATGAAGCAGAATAATTTCTGTCTTGAAATGAAAAACTCTTAACATAACAAGAGAACATAGAAAGCCAATTGGATTATCTCCAGTTGGCTTTCTTCTTGTAATCAACATAGGCAAAAATTTCCCCAACTGCAATGATTTGCAAGTGTATGGTATGCCAACGTAACCGTATATAACTCATATCCTTAAATTTAGTTTCCACTGTTCCTTCTTTTAATGATTAGACAAAAAAATGATAAGAATTACACAATACCGTAATTTAGATGTAAACATATATCTTATTTTGAAAATAGATGATGTTTAAGTTTACTAATCATGTGATCAAGCAGAATTCCAGTTTTCATTGCTGAAACTTTGTAAGAATGTGTGAGTTTATAAAGAAAAGAGCCAGGAACTGCTGCAAAAACTTTTTGAAAAGATATCTTTAAGTCCTAAAATAAATGGTGGAATCATGATGCTGGATTGTATTGCTTTGAAATAAATTCATTTGTATAATGAGGGTACGTGTTCTTGGGGGAAGAAAGATGGCCAGAGTGTCTGTAAAAGAGAATAAAAATATCTATCATAAAACAAGAGAAGCGCTTCAGTTAACTAGAGAATCAGCTTCTGAACTGCTGGAAAGCATTTCTGCTGAACGAATTGAGAAGATTGAAAATGAGCGTTCTTTGCCTCATCCTGATGAAATCTTGATTATGTCAGAGAAATACAAGCAGCCAGACTTGTGCAATTATTACTGTGCAAATCAGTGTCCTATTGGTCAGCAATATGTGCCGGAAGTAAAAATTAAAGACTTATCGCAGATTGTTCTTGAGACACTTGCATCTTTGAATTCAATTCACAAACAGAAAGAACGTTTGATTGAAATTACAGTGGATGGGAAAATCTCTAACGATGAACTGGAAGATTTTGTTTTTATACAGGAAGAGCTGGAGAAAATATCCATTGCGGTTGAAACACTGCAGTTATGGTCTGAGCAGATGGTTGCAAAAGGTCTTATTGATGTTGAAAAGTACAATGAACTTAAAAATAAATAGACGAGTTTATTTCTCTGAATTATGAGAAATAAACCCGTCTATTTTGCTGAATCAATCATTTATGTGAGCATATCCTTAAATTATAATAAAAATATAAAAAGAACAGCTAATAGACGACAAGTAAGGAGTGATGCTCTTTGAGTGTAAAAGAAAGGATTCTGACAATTCGGCTTATAGAAAAAGCTGCAAAACAGCCTATGTTTGCTGCATCGCTAGGAATCGAAGTTGTGCAGGAAATTTCATCAGAGGAGGAAGACCCTCCATGAAGCAACTGTAGCTTAACAGTTTAGAGCCTATAATGTTTCATTTATCAAAAGATGAAGGTAGGACAATGAACGAACAGAATACAGAGGCTAGGGGTTAAACAAGGGTAATATCATGAACGGTTATCAACAAAAAAAGCATTTTATCTGGATTGATTTACATAATAAAATCATTTCTTTTAAGAAAGTCGAAGGATTTGATTTTATGTGTTTTGAAACTGATGAAAAAAGATTTAAGTTTGTTCTTGAGCGAGGGCTTGCAGGCTATCGCATTCAATAAGAGGAGAGGAATATGAAATTATATATCAAAGAAAAAGTGTTTTCCTGGAGTGATCAATTCACTGTAAAAAACGAGCATGGAGAAGACAAATATTTTGTAGAAGGTGAAGTTTTCTCATGGGGCAAGAAACTGCATGTATATGATACAGCAGGAATTGAAGTTGCTTTCATCAAGCAGGAAGTCTGGAGCTTGATGCCACGATATACTGTTTTCTGCGAAGGGGAACAAGTTGCAGAAATAAAAAAAGAGTTTACTTTCTTTTTTCCAAAATACAGCATTGAAGGGCTTGGATGGACGATTGAAGGACAGCTGATGGCTCATGACTATGAAATTTTTCAAGATGGATGTCCTATTGTTACCATTAGGAAGGAATGGATGACCTGGGGCGACAGTTATGAGTTAGATATTGCTGATCCAGATGATGAAATCATTGCACTTGCTGTCGTCTTGACCATTGATTGTGTGACAGAAGCTGCTTCAAGTGCAAGCATTACAATATCCAGTAGCTAAAAACATCATCTTAGAAATGAAGGAGTGATTTTGGTGTTTGTACGTTCTGAATTAAAACAGCAGGCCAAGGATTTGATGAAAAATCATTTTCCACAAATGTTTCTGGTATGTTTGATTGGTGGCCTTATAGCAGGAGAGTTCTTTGATGTCAACTTCAATGTAGATACTGGATTGATTCAAGTCAGCATTGCCCAAACTTTTGATTTGACATTGGACATACTAGAAGGCGGATTACTTGTTATAGCCTTTACCTTGTATGTTGCAGGTTCACTTGCTTTTATGGCTTTTGTAGGTTCTCCGTTTCGTCAAGGAATGACAGCTTATTTTAGAAATGTCACACTAGGAAAAGCAAACCTGGAAGACTTGCTTCATTGTTTTTCCGGAAATTATCTGCACAATGTCAAAGTGCTGTTTCATCGCGATCTTCGTATTATTGGCTGGTCTTTGCTATTAATTGTACCTGGAATCATAAAAGAATATGAATATGCTTTTGTAGGCTATTTATTGAAGGATCATCCTGATATTTCACCAGAAGATGCACTAGAACTGTCCAGTAAAATGACCGATGGATTGAAGTGGGAAATGTTTGTACTTGATTTATCCTATTTTCTATGGGGGATTTTATCTTCAGCATTGGCTGTCTTTACATTAGGGTTAAGTCATGTTGTGCTTAATGTGTATACCAAACAAACTCATGCACAGCTTTATCAATGGGTTTTAACTCATCATGACTAGCACATCACGATAGGTTTCTTCAAATTGCAATTGAATATTATACAGATTACGAAGAAATGAAAGAAATGCATAAAAGTGAATGCTGTTTCTAAAGAGAAAAGAAAGTTTTTATTAAGAATGATGTAGAAATCGTCATTTAAGATTGAAATGTGATAAACTCCATCTATCACATTTCTTTGGTTGAAAATGTGTAGATAGGAGTAAAAAAATGAGAGTTAAGTTCATGGACAAAGAGAGAAAGAAAATAATTGTTTCGTTTTCTCTTTACTTAGTGGTTTATTTGATTGCTTTTGCTGCACTGGAACAAAGGAAAGTTCCAATGAACATGGTGATGACAAAATTTGATCTTTTGATTCCATTTTGCGAATATTTTGTTGTGCCTTATTTCTTTTGGTTTCTTTATCTTATAGTGACTGGCATTTATTTTGGCTTCTTCTGTGAAGATGTAGATGAAGTGAAAAAACTAGCTAATAGTTTTATGATGGGAATGAGTGTCTTTCTTCTTGTTTCGCTGTTTTTTCCAAATGGTCATCTGCTTCGTCCAGTGATTCGTGGCGAGGGATTCTTTATTTCTTTAGTTGAGTTTCTGTATAGCATAGACACTTCGACAAATGTCTTTCCAAGCATGCATGTTTTTTGTACAAATGCTGCAGCGATAGCCCTTCTCAGACAAAAGAATCTAACAAGAAGAAAAGGATTTACGCTGTTTGTTCATCTGATGACAATCTTGATTGTTTTGTCCACGCTTTTCTTAAAGCAGCATAGTGTGATTGATGCAGTTGGAGCCATCTTGCTCAATGGTGTCTGTTATGGAGTTTTCTATCGATTCAAGTTTCATCTGGTGAAAAAGAAACTCAAAACAATGTTTTAGATGTAATAGAGGATTAATTGTGATGCGTATGAAACAAAGAAGTATCAGCTTTATGAAAAAGATTCTTTCTTTGTTTGCTAGTGAAACGACATGTGTTCATTAAGAAGGCAGCTGAACAATCTAAAATAGAAATATGCTGTTCATGAATGGGAAATCTCTTGATTGGCACATCAGCTGTCCAGTTGTGTGCAGTTTGAACATAATGTAGAATAAAGTTATCTTACCGGTAGATTGGCACTCACTGTTAGCGCCGGTTTGCTGGTTTTCGTCTTTTAAGGAGGGTCATCTTATGAAATACAACAAAATTTGTCCAAAATGCAGAAGTATAGATATCATTGAAGTTCCGGGCAGTGCTGGTGCATATGGGACAGGAAACAACATTCAAGTAGGCTGGTCTAATTTTTCTGCAGTTTTAGTTCATCGTTATGTTTGCGCAAGCTGCGGCTATTCTGAAGAATGGATCAATAAAGATGAACTTCAAAAGCTGAAAAAGAAATATAAACAATAACAAAGGGATTGGAGATAAACGATGGCTAAACTAGAAAAAATCTTACATGGTGATTTTGATTGGTGGGTCAACAAAATCACTCAGGGAATACTAAACAGCAGTGTATCTGCATCTTTAGAAGATCAAAGCACTTTTAGCTCTACAGAAGCACGGTGTGGTGTTTATGTGTTTGAAAGATACAGTCATGCAGGGAACAATCGCGTAAGCATGACAGTAACGTTATTCCAAAGCGGTGATGGGCCTGTTCACCTTTCTGCAATTACTGCAGGTGGAAGTCAAGCAGTGTTTTTCAAAATCAACACTTGGGGTGAAGAAGCCTTTCTTGATAAACTAAGAGAATTGCTGTAAGAAATACAATTCTAAAAAACGACTTCATAACAGAAGAATCTTTCTCTGAATTTCTGTGAGGCTGATACGAATTATTAAGAAGAAAACTTACTGGGATTTACTGCGTAGTACAGTGTGATAAAGAGGCAAAATGTTCAAAATTGTATATTCATCGATAGTGTTTAGAGACAATAATAAAGGTTTACTTTTGGGCTGAAATGTCATAAAATTTATGTGTGTACTAGAGGAGGAGATTTATTATGAAGGTTTCATCACTACAGACAGCTAGATATGAGTATTCACCAAAACTTCCAGGAATGCTGAGAAACGGCATTGCAAATATCTGTGTGAAGGAAGGCGAAGAAACTCAGAGTGTAGCAGATCAGGAAAAGATCAAAGCACTTTTCCCAAATACTTATGGCAAAAAGGAAATTACTTTCCAGAAGGGAGAAAACACATCTGAAGCAAAGAAGCAGGTTGTTGGTGTGATTCTTTCAGGTGGACAGGCACCTGGCGGACACAATGTTATCTGCGGTTTATATGATGCCCTCAAGGCAACCAACAAGGAAAATGTTCTGTATGGATTTAAAAATGGTCCTATTGGACTGATTGAAGATGATTATCTGATTTTTGATGATGAATACATCAATGCTTACAGAAATACTGGCGGATTTGATATCATTGGATCAGGCAGAACAAAACTGGAAACAAAGGAACAGTTTGCAGTTGTTGCAGAAGTCTGCAAGAAGCATGGCATTACTGCAATTGTTATCATTGGCGGTGACGATTCAAATACAAATGCAGCAGTGCTTGCTGAATACTTTGCTGCAAACAACACAGGTGTTCAGGTCATTGGATGCCCTAAGACAATTGACGGCGACTTGAAGAATGAAGATATTGAATGTTCATTCGGTTTCGATACTGCAACAAAGACTTATAGTGAAATTATCGGTAATATTGAACGTGATGCTAACTCTGCAAAGAAGTACTGGCATTTTGTAAAGGTTATGGGACGTTCTGCATCTCATGTTGCTCTGGAATGCGCTTTAAAGACTCAGCCTAATATCTGTCTGATTTCTGAAGAAGTTTCTGAAAAGAAAATGTCTTTGTCACAGCTGGCTGATTACATTGCTGATTCAGTGGCTGAACGTGCTGCACGCGGTATGAACTTTGGTGTAGCTATTATTCCTGAAGGTGTTGTAGAATTTGTTCCTGAATTTTCAGTTCTGATTCATGAAATCAATGAACTGCTTGCTGGTAGCAAAGCAGATGCATTCAATGCACTTCCAAGCTGGAAAGAAAAATATGCATTCATTGAAAATGGTCTGACAAAGGAATCAATGGGAGTCTTTGCAATTCTTCCAGAAAGCATTCAGCAGCAGCTGTTCTTGGAAAGAGATCCACATGGCAACGTACAGGTTTCTCTGATTGAATCTGAAAAGCTGTTCTCAGCACTTGTAAAAGACAAACTGGCTGAAAGAAAAGCTGCAGGCACTTACAAGGGTAAATTCAATGCACTGCATCATTTCTTGGGGTATGAAGGAAGATGTGCATTCCCATCTAATTTTGATGCTGACTACTGCTATTCACTGGGCTACAATGCATTTATGCTGATTCAGTATGGCTACAATGGATATCTGTCAAAGATTTCTAACTTGAAGAATCCTGCATCTGAATGGGTTGCAGGCGGTATGCCAATCACAAAGATGATGAACATTGAACGTCGTCATGGTGAAGACAAGCCAGTTATCAGAAAAGCTTTGGTTGAACTGGAAGGAAAGCCATTCAAGTTCTTTGAAGCTCACAGAGAAGAATGGGCAGTTGAAACAAGCTATGTTTATCCAGGTGCAATTCAGTACTATGGACCAGCAGAAGTTTGTGATATCACAACTGTAACACTCGCTTTGGAACAGGAATAATTATATTCTTAATTCTTAATGAAAAGTCTAATCTATATGATTAGGCTTTTTCTTATGCTCTTAGAGTGCAAGTCTGAAAAAGAAAATGATTTCCATTGAAATGGAATTCAGATATAATAAGGTTATAAAGAAACAGAGGTTAAAGATATGATTGATTACACAGAAGGTTCAGGAAAACAGTATCACATTGGTGTTGGAAAAGGTGAAGTAGGGCGCTATGTTCTTTTGCCTGGAGATCCAAAGCGCTGTGAGAAAATTGCAAAGCATTTTGACAATCCAAAACTGGTTGCAGATAGCCGCGAATATGTGACTTATACAGGAACTCTTCTAGGAGTGCCTGTCAGCGTAACTTCTACTGGTATTGGCGGGGCAAGTGCTTCAATTGCCATGGAAGAGCTGATTGTCTGCGGAGCTGATACATTCATCCGTGTTGGAACATGCGGTGGGATGGATACGGATGTTGTTGGCGGAGATGTCGTGATTGCTACAGGTGCAATTCGATTTGAAGGTACCAGCAAAGAGTACTGTCCAATCGAATATCCTGCAGTTGCTGATTTAACCATCACAAATGCTCTTGTTAATGCTGCAGAACGTCTTGGGCAGCGCTATCATGCCGGGGTGGTTCAGTGCAAAGATGCTTTTTATGGTCAGCATCGTCCTGAAACACTTCCAAATCATGCAGAACTTGAAACAAAGTGGGATGCTTGGTGTCGTATGGGATGTAAAGCATCTGAAATGGAGTCAGCTGCATTGTTTATCTGTGCAGCGTACAATCGAGTGCGCTGTGGATCATGTTTCCTTGCAGTGGCAAATCAGGAGCGTGCTCGCTTAGGGCTTCCTAATCCTCAATGCCATGATACAGAACTTCCAATTCGTGTTGCAATCGAGGCTCTTAAAGAACTGATTCAGAAAGATCAGGCTGCAAACTAACAATGAAAGCTCGTCGGAAATCCCGGCGAGCTTTTTTTTTGTTTATGGTTTTTTTTTGAATATGACTCTAAATGTGGTTCCTTTACCTAGTTCACTTTCTACATGAATTTCTCCATTTAGAAGTGCTAGTCCATGTTTGACAATGGAAAGGCCTAGTCCAGAACCTTCTACTTTTTGAGAATGGCTTTTATCAGAACGATAAAAACGCTCATAGATGCGAGGAAGATCCTCTTTTGCAATGCCTATGCCAGTGTCTTGAATTTCAATGTAGATTTTCTGTGCATCATCATAAAGTTTAATTGAAATAGAACCATGGTCTTTGTTGTATTTGACCGCATTTTCAATCAGATTGTAAAGAATTTCTTCAACAACTGAAATGATGCCTTTTCCGGTGACATTCATCAAGACAGTTTGAACATGAATCTGTTTCGTTTGAATCTGCTGGTCCAGATGCCCCAGAACAGATTCAATGACTGTACGATAGTTCACATCTTCAAGCTGTGCAGGAAGGTGAGACTCATCCAGCCTTGAGATACGAATGATGTCTTCAATCTTATGAAAGAGATTTCTGCTTTCATCGTAGATTTTTTGTGAGAACAGAGGGATGTCTTCTTCTTTGACAAGGCCATTGGCCATGATTTCTGCATAGCCTGAAATGGAGGTCAAAGGAGTTTTCAATTCATGAGAGACATTGGCACTGAACTCTTTTCGCATTTTTTCATGTCGTTCAAAATTTTCTAATAGAGGTCGTATTTCTGGATAAGTTGTATTGGAAAGGGGATCATTGAAATCTATCTGATTGATTGGCCGAATGATATTTTGCGTCAGTTTTTTTGAAAAAAATACCGCAGTAATCAAAAGAAGAATCATCACTGTTCCTGTAACAATGAGTCCTGAAAGAAAAATGTTGTTCAGCGACTGGGTTTCACTGGCAATTCTCAACACGATGCCATCAGAAAGCAGTACGGCATAATAATACGTCTGTGAATCCAAGGAAGTGGAAAAGCGTAGGCTTCGGCCTTCTCCTTTTTTAAAGGCATTGACAACTTCTGGACGATTGAGATGATTTTCCAGCGTAGCAGAATCTTTGA
Source organism: Erysipelotrichaceae bacterium (assembly GCA_017397025.1). Lineage (GTDB taxonomy): Bacteria > Bacillota_I > Bacilli_A > Erysipelotrichales > Erysipelotrichaceae > RGIG1896. The sequence goes on from JAFQKG010000157.1 coordinate 8,479, forward strand.
TGGAATCAAAGAAGACAGTACCATCTTCATTGATCAAAGTAATGCGAGACTCGGAGAAGATAGAAAGGGAATTCAGGGCGTTTTTGTCATCCGCCAGATATGAAGCAATCTGAACTGAAATGCTTTTGATTTCCCTATCCAGTGAAATCATCATTGTCCAATAAAGCGTTAGACTGCAGGCAATGTAAGTAATCAGTGCAATGATCACTGAGACAGTCATCATGTTTTTTCTGATTTTCTTTTCCATTAGTCCATCAGTTTATAGCCGACACCTCGAATGGTTTCGATATATAGTTCGGCTTTTCCTAGTTTTGATCTTAGTGTACGGATATGGACATCGACAGTACGGGATTCACCATAATAATCATATCCCCAGATTTCATCCAGAAGCATGTCTCTAGTACAAACAGTTCCCTGATTTTCCATCAGTTTTTTTAATAGTTCAAACTCTTTGAGGGTTAAGGTGATTTTTTGAGTTCCAACACTAACAGTGTGTCTTGCCAAATCCATTGTTAAGTCACGGAAAGTCAGCACATTGACCGCTTCTTTCTGAGATCTTCTCAATACTGCTTTGATGCGCGATATCAATTCAAGCATGGAGAAAGGTTTGGTGATGTAGTCATCAGCGCCACTGTCTAAACCAATGATTTTATCCATCTCAGAAGACTTGGCAGTCAAAATAATGACTGGGATCAGTCTAGTCTGAACATCTTCTTTCAGTTTCTTTAAAATGTTGAGTCCGCTTTCATCTGGAAGCATGATATCCAAAAGGATCAGTTCTGGAAGTTCCTGTGCCATTAGTTCTTTCATCTGGCAAAAAGAAGAGACTCCCTTGGCGGTATAGCCAGTTGAATTCAAAGTATAGACAATCAATTCTTGAATGTTCAATTCATCTTCAACACAGAGGATCATATCATTCACTCCTTTGGTTCTTAGTATAAGAGAAATGTTTTTTTGACACAAGGGAGGCATTGCTTATTTAATACTTATTTAACAAAAGAATTTGAAATATTTTTACTTTTTCGACCTTTCTCGACGTGTATTTTAGCCAGCTTGAGGGTATAATAAGACCAAGGTGTAAAAGATGGGCTGTGATAGGGGGAGAAGATGTATCAGGTCTTAGTCGCACAGTCAAGTCATTTGTTCCGAGTTGACAGCTGCATTTATCAGGGGATGGAAATTCATTTTTCCTACGATGCTGAAGACTGTTTGAATAAATTGAACAATCATCGTTTTGATGCACTGATTTTACAATATGAATTAAGAAACAAGGGAAACATAAGTGCCAGATTCATTTTGAATGAAAAAAGTGAAGATTCTATTCCTGTTTTTTTAATTTCAAGGAGTATGAATGAGGAAGTGATGGGACTATTGTTCTGCTGCAGAATTCATCATTATTTTATGGAACCGATTTCTTATCGGGAAGTGTTTGATAAGCTGAGTGAAATCAAAGGAAATCAGGAAAATCATCTTTTAGAAAAAAGGGTCAAAGAACTTTTGTATACTCTGGGGATTCCCAGCTCAGTACAGGGGTACAGTTATCTATTAAAAGCGATTGTGAACTGCTACTATCAAGAAGATTACTTGAAAGGGATTACCAAACGTCTTTATCCAATGCTGGCAGATGAACATAAGACAACAGCAGGTGCTGTTGAAAAATCCATTCGGCATGCGATTGAGATGGCTTTCAGTCATTGTGATCAAACGTTTCTTTACAGTTTTTTCAAAGGAACCATTCGCTCTGACAAGGCCAAAGCAACCAATTCGCAATTTATTTCCATGTGTGTCGGCCATATGAAAACAGAAGGACTGTAGTTGTTGTAACACTGCGGTCCTTTTGACATATTCTGAAGCAAGGAGTGATGAAATGAATTGGAGTGACTTTCGTCATCTGCTTCATGAATGTGCGGAGAAGTCTGGCGAGGAATGGATGACGCATGCATGTTTAAAAAATGAACTGAAACATCATGCAGGTCAGCTGATAGAATGTGAGCACTCTCCTTCATTGATGATGCATTATTGTTTTCAAAAGGAAAAAACAGTGATGCTTAGGGCAGAGATGGATGGACTGTGCATTCAAGAAAAAACGGGACTGGATTATTGTTCGAAAAATGATGTTCGGATGCACGCCTGCGGGCATGATGGGCACATGACGATTTTGTGCAGAATTTCTGAACTGCTTTCAGCTGTGGATGATTTTCCTGTGAATGTTTTGCTGGTGTTTCAATCTTCTGAAGAAACTGGGGCCGGGGCACTGGATATCATCATGAACCAAGATTTTCTTAAGATATGTCCGGATGAAGCGATTGCCCTTCATGTCATGCCGCAGTTGAAAAAAGGATTCTATACTAAAAAAGGAGTCATTTGTGCAGGAGGAAAAGAAGTGGATCTTCTGATGAAAGGAGAAGCTTCGCACTGTGCACTTTTAAACAAAGAAGAAGATGCCCTCAGAAAAGCGATGCACTTTTTATGCGAGTTGGATCATCAGGCATGGAAGAGCGGGTTTGTCAGTTTCAATGTTTGTCATGGAGGGAATGCAAGAAATCAAACAGCTGATCATTGCCTTTTGGAAGGAACAGTGCGCTTTCTGGAAGCTTCTTGTGAATCTGAACTGCTGCATTGGATCAGTTCGCATCTTCCAAAAGACAGCAGTGCAAAATTTTCAATGGGGTATCCTGTTTTGATCAATCATGGAAAAATGAGCGAAATAGCTATTCGATGCGGCTGTACTGAAATAAAGGATCCTTTGTGGATCTGTGATGACTTTGCCTTTTATGCACAAAGGATTCCTAGCGTCTATGTATTAATGGGCATGGAGAGTGAGTTTCCTCTTCACCATCCTTGTTTTGATTTTGATGATGATTTGATTGAAATGGGTTCAGATTTTCTGATGAAATTCCTTCAATTAATTTAAAATAGTTAACACAAATCAAAGATGCTGTGTTATACTGTCTGTGGCTTTAATTTAGTGCGAGACACTAAGAAGGCAAGGTGTGACATAGTATGTCTTTTTTGTGCGATGTTGGCCTTCCTGTGTCTTGCAGGAAGGCTTTTTTGTTGAAAGGAGCACAATTATGAAAAATCTGTTCTGTCTTAAAGACCTTAGCATCGAAGAAATTACTCGTATTCTTGATGTTGCCAAAGAATGCAAGGAAGGAAAGCACATTGATGCATGCAAAGGCAAGATTGCAGCGAATTTGTTTTTTGAACCAAGTACAAGAACTCAATATTCTTTTCAGGTGGCCCAGGCGAAACTTGGGTTTCATGTGATTTCATTTAATCCAGGAGCGTCTTCACTGTCTAAAGGGGAATCTTTTTATGACACTGTGAAGACGTTTAGTTCATTTGGCGTTGATGCGATTGTCATTCGTGATCGCCAGGATGAATATTATAAACAGCTGGAAAGCATCAAGACTCCGATTTTAAGCGGAGGTGATGGGAAGAAAGACCATCCAACACAGTCTTTGCTGGATTTGATGACCATTCGTGAACAGTTTGGTCATTTTGAAGGATTGAAAATCGCAATCGTTGGCGATGTCAAGTACAGCCGTGTTGCTCATACCAACATTGAGGTCATGGAGCGCTTAGGAATGAAATGCTATATCAGCGGTCCAGAAGAATTCCGTGAAGATCAATATGAATACATTGATTTTGAAACCGCATTAAAAGAAATGGACATCATCATGCTGCTGCGTGTTCAGCATGAACGTCATGAGTCTGCCATGCAGATTTCAAAAAAGGAATATCACGAACGTTTTGGCTTAACGATGGAAAGAGTTGCACAGATGAAAGAACATGCCATCATCATGCATCCAGCACCATTCAATCGTGGAGTTGAAATTGCAGATGATGTAGTTGAATGTGAAAAGAGCCGTATTTTCACTCAGATTGAAAATGGTGTCTTTGTACGCATGTCTGTGATGATGCGTGCACTGGAGGACTAATATGAGCTTTGTCCTCAAAAACGGCGATGTCTACCTGAATGGGAAAATTCAGAAAAAAGACTGCCTGATTGATGATCTTGGACGTCTTGTGGTGGCTGATGACATTGATTTGCCTGATGTGGATGAAATCTTGGATTGTTCAAGCACCTTGATTCTTCCAGGATTCATTGATCCTCATGTTCATTTAAGAGAACCAGGGTTTGAATACAAGGCAACCATTGCATCAGAAACAGCTGCGATGGCAAAAGGCGGATTTACTACCGTCTTTTCCATGCCGAATTTAAATCCATGTCCCGATTCAATGGAACATATGGAAGTGCAGCTGAAAGCTATTGATCATCATGCGAAAATTCGTGTGATTCCGTATGGCTCAATTACTAAGGGAGAAAAAGGAACTGAGCTGTCTGAGATGGAAGAACTTTCTGAAGTGACACTTGGATTCAGCGATGATGGCAAAGGTGTTCAGTCAGAAGAAATGATGAGAGCTGCAATGAAAAAGGCAGCTGAACTCAACTGCATCATTGTTGCCCATTGTGAAGATGAAAGTCTGCTTGTCAAAGGCGGATGCATTCATTTAGGGAAAAAATCTGAAGAACTGGGACTTGTGGGAATCAGTTCAGAAAGCGAATGGAAACAAATTGAACGTGATCTGCAGCTGGCGGAAGAAACAGGATGTCAGTATCATGTCTGCCACATTTCCTGCAAGGAAAGCGTTGATTTGATTCGCAAGGCAAAAAAACGCGGGGTCAATGTCAGCTGTGAAGTAACTGTGCATCATCTTTTACTGAATGAAGAAGACATCAAAGAAGATGATGGGCGATATAAAATGAATCCTCCGCTCAGATCAAAGGAAGATCAGCAGGCTCTGATTGAAGGGCTGAAGGATGGAACCATTGATATGATTTGCACGGATCATGCCCCTCATTCCAAAGAGGAAAAATCACGTGGCTTGGCGAATTCTTTGATGGGAATCACTAGCTCTGAATATGCTTTCTCACTGGTTTATACAGGTCTTGTCAAAACTGGGAAAGTGAAACTGGAAACCGTATTGGATGCAATGAGCTACAACTGTGCCAATGTGTTTGGGATTGAAGGCGGAGATCTGACGAACTTTGAAAAGGCTAATTTGACGCTGTTTGATCTGATGCATCGTAACAAGATCACAGAAAAGAGCCTTTTAACACAAGGGAAAAGTACACCGTTTCTTGGCCAGTATGTGCATGGCGTATGCCTTTTAACGGTATGTGATGGACAGATTGTCTACAGGAGGGATATCTGATGAAAGAAAGAAAACTTGTTCTTGCCAATGGAACTGAGCTTCTAGGAAAAGGATTTGGAAGTGAAAAAGAAGTTGTCTGCGAAGTGGTCTTCAATACATCTGTTGTAGGGTATCAGGAAATTTTAAGTAATCCTTCTTACACAGAACAGATTTTAGTGATGACTTATCCTCTGATTGGCAATTATGGCATCATTGATGAAGATTATGATTCAAAACTAATTGGGCCAAAGGGACTGATTGTGCGTGAATACAACGATAAACCAAGCAATTTTCGCTATACCAAGACACTCAATGAACTGCTGGAAGAAAACGATGTTGCGGGACTGACACATCTTGATACAAGAAAACTGACTCGAATTTTGCGTGATGAAGGAAACATGACTGGAATTATCTGTGATGCGGAAGTGACGAAGGAAGAAGCTTTGGCAAAGATTGAGGCTTACAAGTGTCCGACAGATCTTGTGGCAAGAGTATCCTGCCGTAAAAAATGGTACAGTCGCTGTGCTAATCCAAAGTTCAGTGTAGTGGTTTTGGATTGCGGTGTAACTTATAGTCTTGTACGTGAGCTGAACCGTAATGGATGCAATGTTACTGTTGTTCCATACGATACCTCCTGTGAAACGATTCTTTCCATGAATCCGGATGGTGTGGTTGTAGCTGGAGGGCCTGGAAATCCACAGGATGCAGTGCAAACCGTTGAAACACTGCGTCAGCTGCAAGGAAAAAAGCCTATAATGGGCATTAGCTTGGGAGCATTTCTGATTGCCCTTGCCAATGGCATGAAAGTTGAGAGACTGAAAACAGGACGTCATGGAGGGAATCATCCAGTACGTGTGATGGAAAGCGGACGCATTGAAATTGTTTCTTTGAATCATGATTGGCAGATTGTTAAAGAAAGCATTGAAGCCTGTGGGGCTCAGATGACGCATGTGAATCTTTTGGATGATTCAGCAGCAGGATTTGAAATGAAAGAGAAAAAAGAATTTGCAGTGGTGTATACACCAGATGCAGCTGCAGGTCCTCAAGATTGTGCAGCATTAATGAAAAAACTCGTGGATGCAATGAAAGGAGGAAATCAGAATGCCTAGACGTACCGATATTAAAAAGATTCTAGTCATTGGGTCTGGTCCAATCGTAATTGGGCAGGCTGCTGAATTCGACTATGCAGGGACTCAGGCATGTCTTTCACTGAAGGAAGAAGGCTATAAAGTCATTTTGATCAACTCCAATCCTGCAACTATCATGACAGATACCAATATCGCTGATAAAGTGTACATGGAACCATTAACTTTGGAATATGTCTCACGAATTATCCGTAAGGAACGCCCAGATGCCATTTTACCGACATTGGGTGGGCAGACAGGTTTGAACATGGCAATGCTTCTTGCAAAAAAAGGAATTCTGGATGAATGTCAGTGTGAAATTCTGGGAACAGATTTTGAATCCATTGATCAGGCAGAAGATAGACTTCGTTTTAAACAGCTGTGTGAACGAATAGGGGAGCCATGTCTAGAGTCTCATGTTGCAACAACGATTGAACAAGTGGTGGACTATGCCAATCAAATTGGCTATCCAGTCGTTCTGCGTCCTGCCTTTACACTGGGAGGAACAGGCGGCGGGTTTGCCTACAATGATGAAGAAGTCATCAGTATTGGGAAAAACGCTTTAAAGCTCTCGCCTGTCAATGAAGTACTGGTTGAAAAATCCATCAAGGGCTACAAGGAAATTGAATTTGAGGTTATGCGCGATGCCAATGATACAGCAATTGTCATCTGCAGCATGGAAAATATTGATCCAGTGGGAGTGCATACAGGTGACTCCATGGTGGTTGCACCTGCTCAGACACTTTCCAACCGTGAATATCAGATGCTCAGAAATGCAGCTTTGAATCTGATTCGAGAACTTAAGATTGAAGGCGGGTGCAATGTGCAGTTTGCCCTTGATCCATTCTCATTTGACTACTATGTGATTGAAGTCAATCCGCGTGTATCACGATCATCAGCTCTGGCTTCTAAAGCTTCGGGCTATCCGATTGCACGAGTATCTTCCAAGATTGCAGTGGGACTCAGACTGGATGAAATTCGCATAGCTAATACACCTGCCTCTTTTGAACCATCCATTGACTATGTGGTTTCAAAGGTCGCTCGCTTCCCGTTTGATAAATTTGCTAAAGCAGACCATACACTAAGCACACAGATGAAAGCAACTGGAGAAGTTATGGCAATCGGACGAACGATGGAAGAAAGTCTGATGAAAGCTGTACGTTCACTTGAAATAGGTGTAGACCACATTTATCTGGAAAAATTTGACAGTTTCACAACAGAAGAACTTTTAAAAAACATTGAGACACCAACAGATGAGCGTCTGTATGCGATTGCTGAACTGTTCAGAAGAAAGGTAGATATGATGCAGATTTATGCTGCGACAAAGATTGATGCTTTCTTTTTGGATAAGATTCATCACATTATTTCAGTGGAAGAAAAACTGAAACAGGATCCATCAGAACATAACATCATCAAGGCAAAGAAACTTGGTTTCTCTGATCGATTCATTGCGAAAATACTGCAGATTTCTGAACTGGAGATGTTCCAGTGGAGAAAAGAAAGAAATCTATTCCCAGTCTATAAAATGATTGATACTTGTGCTGCAGAATTCGGTGAATATGTTCCTTATTTCTATTCTACTTATGAGGAAGAAAACGAAAGTGCTGTTTCTGAAAAGCCTTCGATTCTGGTGCTTGGATCAGGTCCTATTCGTATTGGGCAGGGGGTAGAATTTGACTATTCCACTGTGCATGCCATCTGGGCAATTCAGCAGGCTGGCTATGAAGCCATTATCATCAACAACAACCCTGAGACGGTTTCAACGGACTATACAATCTCTGATAAACTGTATTTTGAACCTTTGTGCATTGAAGATGTCATGAATGTCATTGAACTGGAAAAGCCAGAAGGTGTCATTGTGTCTTTAGGCGGGCAGACTGCCATCAATCTAGCCGAAAGGCTTTCCAAGCTGAATGTCAACATCATAGGAACAGATACCGAAGCGATTGAGCGAGCTGAAAACCGTGATTCCTTTGAAAAGGTTGTTTCCAAATGCTCTATTCCTCAGCCAAAAGGACAGGCAGTGACTGATATTGAAACTGGTCTTGAAGTGGCTAATCGAATTGGTTATCCAGTGCTGGTACGCCCAAGCTATGTACTTGGCGGACGAGCTATGCAGATTGTTCATCATGATGATGAACTGGTGGAATATCTGACATCTGCAGTAAAAATTGACAAAGATCAGCCTGTACTGGTTGACAAATACATCAAGGGAATTGAAGTGGAAATTGATGCCATTTGTGATGGAGAGGATGTCTTCATCCCAGGTATCATGCAGCTGGTTGAAGCTACAGGAGTACATTCAGGAGATTCCATGAGTGTATATCCGCCATATTCGCTTTCTGAAAAAGTCAAAGAAACCATCAAAGAATATACGATTAAGCTGGGACTGGCAATCGGTATCAAAGGACTGTTCAACATTCAGTTTATTGTGGATCATGAAGATGTGTATGTGATTGAAGTCAATCCAAGATCTTCGCGCTCTGTACCGTTTCTGTCCAAATCAACAGGTATTCCAATGGCCAACATTGCAACGAAAGTCATGCTTGGAAGAAGCTTGAAGCAGCAGGGGTATGGCACAAAAGTCATGGAAGAAAGAAAGCGCTTCTATGTCAAATCACCAACATTCAGTTTCTCTAAGCTTCATGGCTTAGATACTTATCTTTCACCTGAAATGAAATCAACAGGTGAAGCTATTGGTTATGACGATTCACTGAATCGTGCACTGTACAAATCGCTTCAGGCCAGCAACATGCGTGTTGTAAACTATGGAACTGTGCTGGTTTCTATGGCGGATCAGGACAAAGATGCTGCACTTTCACTTATCAAACGTTTCTATGATTTGGGATTCAACATTGAAGCTACTTCAGGAACTGCAAAAATGCTGAAAGAACATGGTATTAAAACCCGTGTGAAAAAGAAAATCTCGGAAGGTTCTGAAGAAATTCTGGAGTCCATCCGCAAGGGTCATGTGACCTATATCATCAATACCATTACCAACAGTGATTCTTCAACGACGAAAGATGGCTATCTGATTCGACGCTGTGCTGTTGAAAACAATGTAACAACATTTACTAGTCTAGACACTGTCAATGTTCTTTTGGATGTGCTGGAAGAAATCACAATGGGTGTATCGACTATTGATCAGTAAGGGAGGAACTATGAAAACATTACAAAAATGCAAAGTGCTGTCAAATGTTCCACTGACTCATGATGTGTATCGAATGATTCTTGAAAATGACACCAGCTGGATTCATCATCCCGGACAGTTTGTCAATGTAACTATTGAAGGTCAGTACCTCAAACGACCAATCAGTATCTGTGACTGGGATGAACATTCCCTCACACTGATTTACAAGGTGGTGGGCAAAGGAACAGAAATCATGTCACAGAAAATAGCAGGTGATGTGATGGAGATTTTGACTGATCTTGGAAATGGATTTCATACTGAAACAGCAGCAAATGAAGTTGTGCTGCTGGGAGGTGGTGTAGGTGTTCCGCCAATGTTTGGTACTGCAAAACAGTGTCTTAAAGAGGGCAAGAAGGTCCATGTGATTCTTGGATTTGCCTCAAAAAAAGATGCTTTCTATCTGGATGAATTCAAGCAGCTTGGGGTAGATGTTTCTGTCTGCACCAATGATGGAACACTTGGTACAAAAGGATTTGTTACTGATGTCATGAAAGAAAAAGGACTGACAGATGTGTTTTATATGGCCTGCGGTCCACTGCCAATGCTGAAGGCCATTTATCAGACTTCAAATGCGAAAGGCTTGCTTTCGTTTGAAGAACGCATGGGATGCGGATTTGGTGCCTGCATGGGCTGCAGCTGTAAAACGATTACTGGATACAAGAGAATTTGTGTAGAAGGACCGGTCATGGAAAGTGAGGACATTTTATGGAAAGATTAAGTGTTGAACTGTGTGGCTGGAAACTGGATAATCCAGTGATTCCTGCCAGTGGGACCTTTGGATTTGGTTATGAATTTGCACAGTTTTATGACATCAACAGGCTGGGCAGCATTGCAACCAAAGGGACAACCCGCGAAAGCCGTTATGGCAATCCAACTCCAAGAATTGCCGAATGCGATCGAGGAATGATCAATGCTGTTGGTCTTCAAAATCCAGGAATCGATAAAGTAATCAGCGAAGAATTCCCTAAGCTTAAGGAAGTCTATCACAAAAAGGTTGTGGCCAATGTGAGTGGATTCTCGGTTGAGGAATATGTGGAATGTGCAATGAAAATGGACAAGGAAGACATTGTCGGTATCATTGAAATCAACATCAGCTGTCCAAATGTGTCTCATGGAGGCATGAGTTTTGGGACAGATCCACAGGCTGCGGCCGAAGTTACACGTGCTGTCAAAGCAGTAACAACAAAACCAGTGTTCATTAAACTGACACCGAATGTAACAGATATTGTTGCCATTGCCAAGGCTGTGGAAGAAGCAGGGGCTGATGGCATCAGCATGATCAATACGCTATTGGGAGCGCGTTTTGATTTGAAAACAGGCAAGCCAATCATTGCCAACATCATGGGGGGATTTAGCGGACCTGCTATTAAACCGGTTGCTTTACGCATGGTGTATCAGGTTTATAAAGCTGTTTCCATTCCTATTATTGGAATTGGAGGTATTGCAACAGCAGAGGATGTCATTGAAATGATGAGTGCTGGTGCAACTGCAATTCAGGTTGGGGCAGAAAACTGCCGCAATCCATACGCCTGCATGCAAATTATCGAAGATTTGCCAAAAGTTATGGATCGATACGGAATCAAAACATTAAAAGAAATCATTGGGAGGGCACACAGATGAAAGAAAGAGATGTTATTATCGCCTGCGATTTTTCCAGCAAGGAAGAAACTTTGAATTTTTTGGACAAGTTCACTGAAGAAAAGCCATTTGTAAAAATTGGTATGGAACTGTATTATGCAGAAGGGCCTGACATGGTCAGAGAGATCAAAAGAAGAGGACATAAGATTTTCCTTGATTTGAAACTGCATGATATTCCAAACACAGTCTACAAGGCAATGAAAAATGTTGCTGCACTTGGAACAGATATGACCAATGTTCATGCAGCAGGTACAGTTGAAATGATGAAAGCTGCACAGAAAGCTATTGATGAAGTGAATCCTCAAACAAAACTGATTGCAGTAACTCAGCTGACAAGCACATCAGAAGAAGTGATGAAAGAAGAACTTTGGATTGACCACAGTATGCAGGATACAGTCAAACATTATGCAAAGAACACACAGAAAGCAGGACTTTCAGGAGTTGTTTGTTCACCGTTGGAAGCTGGTCTTGTTCAGGAAGCTTGTGGAAATGATTTTGTCACAGTGACTCCTGGCATTCGTTTTGCGGATGATGCAAAAGGTGATCAGAAGCGTGTGACGACTCCAGCTAAAGCACGTGAAATCGGATCTCACTACATTGTTGTAGGACGTTCCATCACAGGAGCAAAAGATCCTGTTGAAGCATATCGCAGATGCGTAAGAGAATTTGTAAAGGGAGAATAATCATGGAAAGAAAAATTGCAAAAGATCTTCTGGACATTCAGGCAGTGTTCCTGCGTCCAAATGAACCATTTACATGGGCAAGCGGAATCAAAAGCCCAATTTACTGTGACAATCGTTTGACACTTTCTGATGTAAGAGTTCGCCGTGATGTGGAAAATGCTTTGGCTGAATTGATCAAAACTCATTTTCCTGAATGTGAAATGGTGATGGGTACTGCAACTGCAGGGATTGCTCATGCCGCTATCGTTGGTGAAATCCTTAGTCTTCCAATGGGATATGTACGCGCAAGCGCAAAAGATCATGGACGTACAAACCAGATTGAGGGAAAATGCGAACCAGGTACAAAAGTTGTTGTTGTTGAAGATTTGATTTCAACTGCAGGAAGCTCTTTGGAAGTTGTGAAAGTGCTGCGTGAAAATGGAATTGAAGTACTGGGCATGGTATCCATCTTCACTTATGGCATGAAAAAGGGACTGGATCGCATGGCTGAAGCCAATGTGGTAAACTACTCTGCTTCCAATCTGGATGTTTTAGCTGAAGTAGCTGCTGAAACAGGATATATCACTGAAGCTGATGTTGAACGCCTGATCAAATTCCGTAACAACCCATCTGACGAAAGCTGGATCAACGCTTAAGAAAACGGCAAACGCCGTTTTTTCTTTTCTACCTTGCTTATTCATGATACAATGTGATAGGTTTTTTAAAAACTTTTGAGGTGTGTCATGAAACAGAAAAATAGAATGCCGGATATTTCTTCAATTCTTTATCTAGCATTGGCAAGAAAACGCTATTGCAACCTTTATCGCTTTACGATGAGTATGAATGAAGAAGTTGATCCTGATTTGCTTCAAAAGGCACTGAATCAGGTCAAGAATCGTTTTTCTTTGTTTTTCTGTGGTTTTCAGCCTACATTGTTTCATGATGTACAGACTCTTTATCAAAAGGAAGTCAAAGTGATGAAAGATACGGCAATGCTGAAAATTCTCAGCAAGACAGAAATCAAGAATTGTCCTGCACGTGTTCTTTATGCCGATAAGAAAATATCTATAGAGTTTTTTCATGCACTGACGGATGGCTATGGTGCAGTGGCATTCATTTCTACACTTACCGCAGAATACCTGAAACTGCGTTATCATTTAGATGTGCCTTTGAATTATCCCATTATGAACATCAATGAAAATGTCTGTGAAGAAGAGTGGTGTGATGAATATCTGAATCACTCTTCAAAAAAAGCGGCAAAACTGAAAAAGGTGCTTGCCTATCAGCTTCCAAGAGAAGATAAAAAAGAAAGCACGATTCGTGTTGCAGAGAAAAATCTTTCTTTTTCAGCCTTAAAAAGCATTTCTAAGCATCATGGAGTTTCACCCACTGCTTTACTAAGTGCTTTGATGGCACAGGCAATCATGCATGTGCAAAAGAATGAGGAAAAACGTATGAAACCAGTGCGCATCATGATTCCAGTAAATCTTAGAGGGTTTTTCCCTAGCTGTACTTTCCGTAACTTTATTGAGACTATTCATGTGACCCTGCATGAAAAAGATCTGCATCAGCCTTTTTCTCAGCGTGTACAGAATTTTAGAGCGGAAATGAAAGAACAGCTGACTGCTGAACATCTGTCAAGTCTGATGAAAACGCATGTAGCTGCTCAGAAATCAATCTTTTTTAGAATGATTCCTCGATCACTAAAGTATTTTGCCTTTAAGATAGGCTATGCTTTATTTGGCGAAAGCAATTCTTCATTGACATTTACAAATCTGGGAAGGGTAAATCTTCCTGAAATCATGCATCCTTATGTTGAAAAAATAGATTGTTATCTTTCCCCTCGCACAGGCTCTCCATACAATTGTGCAATGATTGTCTATCAAGATCATGTATCTTTGAATTTCAGCAGTTTTAATCGAAACAATGCACTTGAAAACTGTTTTTTTGATACTCTTGATGAAATCATGAATTCAGTAGAACTTTCTGTTTGAAATCGAAAGTTTTTAGTGAATTTTAAA
>JAFQKG010000158.1 GCA_017397025.1 Erysipelotrichaceae bacterium
ATGATATCTGGATCATGACGCATCAGCTGACGAATGGACTGTTCATAGCTGAAATTTTGTGCCTCATTGACCTGAAGCTGTACAAAACGTTCATCAAATACTTCAATTGGATCTTCCACAGTGTAAATCATTCGCTGACTGACAGCTTTCAAACAAGTATAGAGTGTCGTCGTTTTACCAGAACCAGTTGGTCCGCTGATCAGTATCAGCCCATTTTCTTTTCGAAAAGATTGCTTCATCAAGTGCAGATGGTCTGGATAAGGAAACAAAGACTCCATAGTCAGTGTATTTTCTGCATTCAAAATACGAAGTACTCCATCCATCATCTGATAGCTTTGAATCGTCGCAAAGCGAAGCGAAACTTTCTTCTCATGAATCAATAGATCAAAGCGTCCTGTCTGCGGAACACTGCTCATGGACAGCTCCATATCCGCTCTGTATTGAAGATAACGAAACAAACGAAGATCACAGCTGAAATCATCACAGTTGACAAGCTGCCCATTCTTTCTCATCTGCATGGTAACAATTTCATCGCGTACCTGAAAATGCAAATCACTTACCTGATGATGAAGCGCATATTCGACCAAACGTTCAAGCTCTTTTTCCATGTCATACCTCCTTCATATCTGTTATTGTACAAAAATACAAAAAACCTCAAAAAAAATAAAAAAGATGACAAATTTGTCATCTTAACGTTAAAAAGAAGAAAGGTATGGATTCATCAGAAGTTCATCCATCAAAACAGTTGTACTTCCATGCCCAGGATAAATCAATGTGTCAGGATGTCTTTCACACAGCAATCGAAGAGATTGTTTCAATTTTGAATCAGAACCGGAATAGAGATCACATCGTCCAACCGACTGCTGAAACAATGTATCGCCGGTAAACAAATGATGCTTATATCCTATGCAGACAGATCCATCCGTGTGTCCTGGAGTATGAAGAATCTCAAGTTCAAAAGGACCTATGTTCATTCTGCCTTCCTGATAATAACTGACTTGACTTTTAAGAGCAATATCTGTCCCAAAGCGATCAATCCGAGGATCTTTTGCCAGACGCTCATCTAAAGGATGAACAAACACAGGACAATGAAGACGCTTTTTCAGCATATCTGCAGCGCCAATATGATCAAAATGACCATGTGTCAATAAAATGCCATCCACAATATCCTGCTCATCAAGCTGTGAAAGAATACGATTTGTACTGGATGCAGGATCAATGATCAAAACATGTCCCTCTTCTTTCAAAAGATAACAATTGGTCTGCATCATGCTCAAAACTAGCTGCTGTACCTTTTCCATACATCAAATGATAAAAAAAGCCCAAGAGTGGACTTTTCTTATTTTTTCTCCTTGTGAGTTGTCTTCTTATTACAACGTGGGCAGTACTTCTTGATTTCCATTTTTTCAGGATGTTTTCTTTTATTACGAGTACCAATGTAGTTTTCTTCGCCGCATTCAGTACATTTGAATGTCAATGCTTCTCTACCAGATGCCATGTTTCTGTCCTCCTCATTTATACGCTTTAGCATTATAGCATACCTTTTTTTAAATTTCTATACTTTATTGCGAGAAATTCATAGAGACGGTTTTTATATCAAATTCAATAATAAAGCACATCATACAATGTCAAATATAGATATGATTCTTATCTCAGTTCAACATTTTCACAAATGATGACAGCATCAAAAAATCAACAATTGGAACTTTATAAAACTAAACTATTCGTAATATGTCATATTTTTTGTAAATAATTTCCGTATTTAAAATACTTTTATACAATCTAATAGAATTCACTTATTTTTATTGACTGCAGTGTTTTCTTTCACAAATAGTTGTACACCCCTTCTTTTTACAAGGAAATGTCATTTCAAAACAGCCTAAACTCATGAAATATGCTATAATAACAAAGGTGATAAATATGAAAAAAAGAGAAATGACTCGTCCAGTCAAGGTTGGAAATCTTCAACTTGGAGGACAAAACAAAGTCTGGATTCAATCCATGACCAATACAAAAACACATGATGTTGATGCCACTGTTCGTCAGATTTTGGCATTGGAAAAAGCAGGCTGTGAAATTGTACGTATGGCCGTATTAGATGAAGCAGATGCTCAAGCCATCAAAGACATCAAACCTCAGGTTCATGTCCCTTTGGTAGCAGATATTCACTTCAATCATCGTCTAGCACTCATTGCCATTGATGGAGGCATTGACAAAATCCGTCTGAATCCCGGTAATATCGGATCTAAAGAAAACGTCAGAGCTGTCGCTGAAAAATGTCTTGAACATCAGATACCAATCCGTATCGGCATCAATAGCGGGTCGCTGGAAAAAGAAATGCTGGAAAAATACGGCGGGCCATGTGCTGATGCAATGATTGAAAGTGCCAGAAAACATGTTGAACTTCTGGAAGAATGCGGTTTTTATGACATAGTGCTTTCGTTCAAATCCAGTGATGTGATGCTGACCATTGAAGCATATCAGAAAGCATCAGAAGTTTTCCCTTATCCTTTGCATCTTGGTGTGACTGAAGCAGGAACATTCACCTCTTCTTCCATTAAATCTTCTGCAGCACTTGGAACCCTTTTGTCTCAAGGCATTGGAGATACAATCCGCGTTTCTATCAGTGCTGATCCAGTCGAAGAAATCATTGTCTGCAAACAGCTGCTGAAATGTTTTGATCTTGTAAAAAATGTACCAAATCTCGTCAGCTGTCCAACCTGTGGAAGAATTCAGTACGACATGATTCCTATTGTCCTTGAAGTTGAAAAGTTCCTCAACACTATTCAATCAGACATTCATGTTGCCGTCATGGGCTGTCCAGTCAATGGACCTCAAGAAGCATCACGTGCTGATATTGGCATCGCAGGAGGCAAAGAAACTGGGCTTCTCTTTAAAAAAGGAAAAATGATCAAAGCCGTTCCTCAGGCTCAGATTGTAGATGTTCTGAAAGAGGAAATCCTTAAAATGATTGAAACAGGAGAATAATCTCCTGTTTTTCTTGTCCTTGTCTTTGTGATGGTGCATAATGAGAGCGGTGATACCAATGAAAACAATCGATTGCCTATGTTTTGGTGCCTGTGTTGTGGATGAAATGGAAGAAACAGGTGCACTTAGTCTTGGCGGAGATGCCGCAAATCAAGCAGTGATGATTTCTAAACTTGGTCTTACAGCACAGTTATGTGCTCTGACAGGTAAAGATTCATCCGGCGAATGGATTGCTCAAAAACTGAAACAATCTCACTTATCAACAGAAACTTTGATTCAAAAAGAGAATCTGATCACTACACATTCTCTGATCCATCTTGATCAAAACAGAGAAAGAAGTTTTACAGTTACTGGCAAAGCACATCGTGAAATGAGAAAAGACGATTTTCCAATGCATCTGCTTCACAATTGCCGAGCCATTTCACTTGGTTCTATGTTTACATTGCATCATCTTGAAGAAGACGGACTAAAAGAAATCTTTCATGCAGCTAAAGAAGCTGGATGCCTGACTTTCTCAGATACTTCCACTGATCGCCATTGCAAAGGATTAAAAAAAGTCAGTGAATTTCTCCCTTTGATTGACTACTTCATGCCCTCATACGATGAAGCGGTCTTGTTGACTGGATTCACAAACCCTGATGAAATTGCCGATTGCCTGCTTCTTTCTCAAGCACAATGTGTCATTCTAAAACTCTCAAATCAAGGAGCAGTGCTGTATAGAAAAGGACAAAAGATATATGTTCCTGCTTTTTCTGCCGATGTAGTTGATACAACCGGTGCAGGTGATAATTTCTGTGCTGGATTCATCGCATCACTTTTATCTGGTCTTACTGAACAACAGGCTCTAATCAATGCCTGCTGGATGGGAGCCAGAGCTGTTGAACAGTATGGCACATCAGCTTCATCATTCAGCCCCTTGCCCTATTCACTTGACATTCAAAAAGCCGAAGAGTAATTCTTCGGCTCTATTTGTTTTTCAGTGCATCCAGTGCATGTGCGTCATACTGACTTCGTTTCAGCATATCAATTTCAATGGCATAAGGTGCATGATCTCCAATCCATGGTGTTTCCAGAATTTTAATCACGTGTTGAAGTTTTTCATGATGAACTGCCTTTGCCAATGCATCAAATCCTATCTGACCTTCTCCAAGATTAGCATGACGATCTTTTTTTGCACCACGAATGTTTTTTGAATCATTGATGTGCATGACTTTCAAACGATCAAGACCAATGATTTCATCAAACTGCTGAAGCAGATGATCAAAATCTGAGACATCATACCCTGCATCATGAATATGACAGGTATCCAGACAAACACCGAGTTTTTCAGAATAGTTTGTTCTGTCAATCAGTGAACGAATCTGCTCAAATGTAAACCCAATTTCACTTCCCTTTCCTGCCATAGTCTCAAGACACAAAATGACCTCATCTTTTTCACATAGAACCTCGTTGAGTCCTTTGACAATCTGATCCATGCCTTCTTCCAGTGTTGCCGTTGTATAAGATCCCGGATGAAGCACCAGATATTTGGCACCAATTGCCTGTACACGATCCAGCTCTTTCCTAAGAAAATCAACAGCCAATTCATATGTTTCCTGTCTTACACAGTTGCCTAAGTTGATAATGTAGGGTGCGTGAACTACCATTTTATCCATCGTAATTCCATGCTTACGCAGAAGTTCTTTTGCCTCATCCGCTCTAAGTGCTTCTACAGGCTTTCTTAGCGTATTTTGAGGCGGACCAGTATAAATCATCAATGCATTGGAACCATAGCTTAAAGCCTCCTCTACTGACCCTAAAAGAAACTTAGGCGCCTTCATGGAACAGTGAGACCCAAGAATTACCATTCGCCGTTTCCTTCTCTTTTCATACGCTGCTGCTGTTTGTATTTTTCCTTGCGCAGTGCCTGAATTTCAGCATCAATCATTGCACGTCTTTGTTTACGCTTGATTTTCTGAATTTCTTCGTTGCGTTTTTTCTTATAGCCAGGTTTTACTTTTTCCTTTTTGCGCATTAGACTTCTCGCAATTTCTTTTTCCACCTGTTCACTCTTTGTCATTTTTTTAGTCTGAGTCAATGGTTTCAAATTCTGCCACTGACCATTTTTAAACAGACGATGCTCAAAGTGAATGCCTCTTTCCTTGAAATACTGAACAGTACTCATATCAGAATCCTTGTACAGCACAAAACATGTGCCTTCCTTTCCTGCTCTTCCTGTACGTCCGGCACGGTGAATAAAGAAATCCTTCTCTGATGGGAATCCCATTGAAATAACATGTGTTACACCTTCAACGTCAATTCCCCTGGCTGCAATGTCAGTCGCTACAACAAACGACTGTTCCAGGTTTTCCAGCTGGCGATGAGCCTGACGGCGCTGACGAGGCTCAAGTCCTCCATGCAGTTCTACAACAGATATCCCTTTGCTTCTTAATGCCTGAGCACAGGAAGCAGCTTCTTCACGAGTATTGGCAAAGACAAGGCAGACATAAGGAATAAATCCATCAATCAGCTGAAGACATGCTTCTTCATAGCTCTGATGACGGCAAGGCACTAGAACATGCTCAATTTTTGGAGAAACTGCTGTTTCAGTTTTGATTTGAATGGTCTGCGGATGCTTCATATATTTCTTTAAGAAAGGACGCAGTCCCTGCGGAATCGTTGCACTGAAAGCCATCATCTGAAGGTCTTCACCCATTCTTCCTGCAATCGCATCTACATCATCAAGAAAACCAAACTCCAGTGTCATGTCCGCTTCATCCACAACCATGACTTTGACATTTTCAAGACGAAGGACACCTTCGCTTACAAACAAGTCTTTGATTCTTCCTGGCGTACCAATGACAATATGAGGCTGTGTATTCAAAGACTCCATTGAGCGGCTCTTTTCCTGACCGCCAATCACAAGACGCACACGAAGCGAAGAATCTGCCTCCATCATCACTTTTGCACGATTGAACAGCTGCTGAGCCAGTTCTCTTGTTGGTGCAGTAATCACTGCCTGGACACTTTCAATGTCCGTGTTGATTTTTTCCATCAAAGGAATCAGAAAAGCATGTGTCTTTCCTGTTCCTGTATCCGAAATCGCAATGAGATCTTTTCCCTTGCAAGCTGCAGGAATCACTTCTTTCTGAATTGGAGTTGGTACAGTAAAATGATTCAGCTTTAAAAAATCTCTAGTTGTCGATTTAAACTGATAATCCTGATATTGATTCATTGTTCATCACCCGTCAGTATTATACTTGTTTTTATGAAAAAAGACAAAACTTATGTTATGATGTTTGCGAGGTGATCCCATGGAAATCATTCCCGTTATCCCAAGAGGATATTGCAAAGGTGTTGTTCGTGCCATTGAAATCGCTAAAAACTGTGCAAAAGACTACCCTAATCAGAAAATCACTGTTCTTGGCATGATTGTTCACAATCAGCATGTTGTGGATGCATTAAAACAACTGAATATACACACCATTGAAAACAAAAAGAAAACCAGAATGGAACTTCTGGATGAAATCAATGAAGGTGTTGTTATCTTTACTGCTCATGGCATCAGTGAACAGGTTAAACAAAAGGCCCGTGAAAAAGGACTAATCTGTGTGGATGCATCCTGCACAGATGTCATTGAAACACAAAAACTGGTCCAAGAAAAAATTAAAGCAGGCTATACAGTACTGTACATCGGCAAAAAGAATCATCCTGAAGCTGAAGCAGTTCTCTCTATCAGCAATCATGTTCACTTGATCACTTGCAAAGAAGATTTGAACTCTTTTTCTGCATCAAAACTATTTGTAACCAATCAAACTACCATGAGTCTTTTAGAAATTGAGACACTGATTGAAGCAATTGTCGACAAATGGCCTCAAGCAGAAATCGCCCGCGAAATCTGCAATGCGACTTCCATTCGTCAAAAAGCAGTGCTGCAGCTGAAAGACAAGCAGATTGATCTATTGATCGTTGTTGGCGATCCTAGCAGCAACAATTCAACCAAACTGAAAGTATTAGGCACACAAAGCGGAATTCAACATGTTCTGATGATTGAAACCGTTCATGATTTATCAGAAGATCAGATTGCATCCCACAAGAAAATCGCGGTCACTTCCGGTGCTTCTACCCCTACTATCTTGACCAATCAGGTCATTGAAACATTGAATCATTACGCACAGACAAAAGAATGGATTCTGCCAGACAAAAGCTTCCAGATACTATAAATGCACAGCTAATGCTGTGCATTTTTCAATTCTTTGATTTCATCCTCTGTCAATGGACGATATTCACCTGTTTTCAAAGTTTCATCAAGCACTAAAGACCCCATGGTAAGCCGTTTTAAAAAAGTCACTTCACTCTCACAAGCAATCATCATGCGCTTTACCTGATGAAATTTACCTTCTGTAATCGTCAAATGAATCAAATGATCGTTCAGCACTTTCACTGATGCACTCTTGCAGAGTTCACCTCCATCAATCATAATCCCTTCTTCAAGTTTTCTGATGTGATCACTTGTTAATGGATTTGACAGATGAACTTCATAGGTCTTATTTACATGATGACGTGGCGAAAGCAAATGATGCGCAAGAGCTCCATCATTGGTGATCAAAAGCAGTCCTTCTGTATCTTTGTCAAGTCTTCCCACTGGAAACAAACCTTGATAAGGCTCATCAAGACAATCGAGTACAGTTTTAGTTGGTCCTTCTTCTGTAGAAGAAATCACTCCCTGCGGTTTATTCAGCATAAAGTAAACAAATTCACAATAGACAACACGCTGACCATCTACTTCAATCCAGTCATTGTTTTCATCCACTTTTACATCGTCCTTTGTAACAATTATTTGATTTACACTCACAGATTTTGAACGAATCAGTTTCTTGACTTCCTTGCGTGTTCCAAAACCTGCATGACATAAAAGTTTATCCAATCGAATCATCTTTTCCCTCTTTTCAGTTTTGAAACCATTTTCGTTAAAGACATCTTAAAAATTCTCTGTGGAAGCTGAAAAAATGCAGTTGTCATAAAATAGACAAAGACACCCGCAATCCCAATGATACCCAACTCAACAACATTCATCATCTTTGAAGCAGCCATTCCATCAAGCCCAATCCATCTCAGCAATACAAACATGCCATTCATGGAAATCAGTCCAATTGAAATCACAATCAGATTTCGATAAAAACTCTTGAACGAAATGCTGAATTTCTTTCTGATGTATGTTAAATTGAGCGTAATCACAACAAGTCCAGTGATTGCACTGGAAGTAATGGCACCAGTATAGCCAAACCAGTCAATCAAAACAAAGAAGGCAGCGATCTTGGTGGCAAAACCAATCGCCAGAAACTCAAGACAGCGTCTGCGATATCGCAGCGACATCATCATGCTGGTGGTAATTGGAGAAATGGTCCCGGTAACAGCCAAAAGCGAACTGTACATCAAAGCCTCTTTACCAATTTCAAGATAAGCATTTCCATACATAAGTGAATAGATTGGTGCCGCCAGTGCAAACAAGCAGAAGCTCAAAGGCAAGCCAATGTAGCAAACAGTATTCAATGCAGCAAGCACATTTCTTTTCAGCTGAGTAAAATCCTTCTGCTCAAGATTCGTTGTCAGATGAGGAACAATTCCAGTGCTGAATCCTATCGCAAGTACCTGAGGAATTGAAGTCAGCTTATTGCAGTTGGTCTGAACAATAGAATAATAAAGCTGTGCCATTTCCGCAGAGACTTCTGTCAGTTCTCGCTGCATAAACAATGTATTGACAATGTTCATAGAATTGCCCAGAATACTCATCATCATATATGGAAGACCAAAAGCAGCCATTTCCTTCAGCAGTTCTTTTTTATCAACAGCTTCACTGCTCTGTTGTGCAGCAAGTTCCTTAACTTCACGATAACCTGTTCGATCATGCCACACAAAATACAGAATGGTTACCAAAGCAGCAAGTCCAGTAGAAAAAACAGCCATACGAACAGCCCAGATGCTGTCTAAATGAAGCACATAGACGCAAAGTGCTCCAAGACCAAGCAGCATCAGGATGCGAACAAGCTGCTCCAGCGTCTGTGAAAGCCCATAGGAGATAAAATCCTTCAAGCCCTGATAAAATCCTCTGTATGCAGACAAAAAAGGCACCAGAAACAAGGAAAGTGAAAGGAAGCAAATCACATTCTGAAGCGTACTGATGTTTTCTGCAGTTGCTGTTTTAGAACTAGAAAACTGGGCAAAAGGACCAGAAAACAAAATCAGTACCACTGCCATTATAAAACCTGAAGTCAGCATCAGCCCCATCGATAATCTTCTAACTAAAAGCGCTGTCTTATAATCATCATGACTGATGTATTTTGCCACCATTGCCGAAACCGCAAAAGGAATCCCTGCAGAACATATCATCAGCATCGTGTCATACAGACTGTAGGCAGCACTGTAAAAATGCATGTTTGGCTGTGTCGCCATGGCCGTAAAAGGCACTATATAAAACAACCCTAAAAATTTAGAGAGAAAAACTCCCGCTGAAGATGTCAAAGCTCCAGCAATAAAGGACTGTTTTATTCGTTGATTACTTTTCATAGTCTTTCCTTAATCTTAATCAGCCAGATTCCCTTCTTCATCTATAGGTGAATCAATAATTTCACCAATCTGTACTTCATCATTGCCTTCATGTGAACCAAAAGCACCAGCATCCAGATTATTGAATTCAAAGAATTCTCTGAAGCTGTTCAGTCGAGTAACATCTTTCCATACGACCATGATGTTTAACTGAAGATTACCTGCATCAGCATCACCGCTGATCGCAAATCCTTTAACATATCCTGCATCAACATTGTACTGATAAGGAATCATGCTGAATTTCTGATCTTCAAAGATACCCTTGGTTGGCATCATATCTGTTTCCTGATAAGCCTGCATGTTTTCAACCGCAATGACTTCCACATCGTACATGGCAATCTGAGCATTGTCCAGATACACATAATAAATTACAGATCCATCTTGATTGGTATGAAACTCAGTATAAATATCAAAATATCTTGAAGCTGACTCAAAGTTTTCACAGTCCAAGACAGCACGATAATAAGAGGCATATTTATCCAGTTTTTCTTCCGATATTGTATTTCCATCCTGTTTGGAACAGCCCATCAAAAGAAGCAGAACCAAAAGACAAAAAATCATCCTTTTCATTTCATCACCTTCTTAGGGTATTTTATCATAATTAAAGCACAAATTAAATGAAAAAGAGAGCGGTTTGTCCAGTGCTCTCTTTTCACTTTAGTTTCCTTTTCTGCGAAATGTCTTGCAGAGTGTTTCATGATCACATGCAGCACAAGCACAGTTGTCACAAGCTACTTCAACTGTCGGAGCACTGCAGGCACAATTGACATTGTAAACACAGCTGTCAACCTTGCATTTGATGACATTGTTCATTTTTGTTTCCTCCTTAACGATAGTTTATCCATCTTTTCCTCTTTTATACGATAAACAATGCAGGCAGAAAAACTAAAGATTTGTTCATCATCAAAACAAAAATGTGAACAGCTCATCTTGATATCCATCACTTGATCATCTTCCAGCTGCAGAAGAAACTGATTCATTTCATCTTCTAAGTCAGTTTCATGGCTTTCCTCAAAACATTTGACCTGAATCATTCAAACTGCTCCAGATACTCATCAATTCTGTGTTTTTCTTCTTCATTTAAACAAACTAGCGGAAGACGCACTTCCTGTGTGCAAATTCCTTTTTTCATTAACATGTATTTGATGTCTGAAGGTGAGCTGACTAAAAAACACATCCTTGAAAGCTGTTTCCATCGCTCTATGAGCTTTTCTGAACGTATGCCTATCTGATAATAACTGTTCATCAAATGAATCATCTCACAATCCATATGCCCTGCAACACTGACAATTCCATCCATCCCCCATTCAAGCGCTTCATCATACCAAAAGTCATCTCCACAAAGCAGTTTCAAAGAAGTATGAGATGCAATGCGAAGAATCTCATCACAGTCTTTGTGAGCTTGTTTCAGCATCACAATGTTTGGATAAGCATGAGCTAGATCAATGATTGTTTTCGCTTCCATATGAATCCCTGTTCGCTTTGGTACATTGTATAGCATGATTGGAAGTGAAATTCTTGATGCAATGCACGAAAAATGTTCATAAAGTCCTCTTTGTGAAGGACGAACATAATAAGGTGTAATCAGCATGACTCCATCAGCACCTAAACTTTCTGCCTGCCAGCAGTTTTTTAAGGTTGTATCTGTGTTGTTTGTACCGCATCCCATCCAGACTGCAGCTTTTTTGCCAACAGTATTCTTCACCAGTTTAAACAAGTGTTCCCTCTCTTCAAAAGTCAAAGCAGACACTTCTCCAGTTGTCCCGCAAACAACAAGACCATCAACATTCATTTTTAACAAATGATGACACAATCGAATCACAGCCTGATCATCAATTCGATGACACTCATCAAAAGGAGTCACCATTGCAACCATTACCATTTTCTTTTTCATAGTGTTTGGTTCCTATTAGCAAAAAGAGGCTGAAGCTGCTTCCCTTTTAGTGCATTTTGCAATGCAGGTAAAATCAAGTCAAAGTCAGAAATGCAGCTGTTCGGTTTTTTGATTGGATCATCCTGATAAAATGGTACAACATAGATATTCTTATGCTGCAGCAAGGTAAACAGATTGCAGCTGGAAAGAGATAAAATATCATTGGAAGCAATCGCTAAAACAATTGGTTTCTCATTTCTAAGCATTGCCTTGGCACAAAGTGAAACAGAATGATCATAATTGCCGCAGGCAAGATGACTTAAACAAGAAGCAGTACATGGAGCTATCACCATGGCTTCAAAATCTGAATAAGGTCCTACTGTTTCTGCCTGTACGATTGAGCTGAAAACTTTTTTATGACTGATGTCTTCCAATGTCTTGATCAAATATTCCTTTGTACCAAACCGTGTATCACAGCTCGCACAGTTTTCACTGATCACAAACTGAAGATCCCATTCATTTTTCTGTGCTTCTTTGTATAAATAATCTAATATTTTCGGATGATTGCAAAACGATCCACAGATTCCCCACAGAAGTTTCATTCCCTCAGCTCCTTTTCAATAGCTTGGCAAATGAGTTGAGCAGCGCTTAAAGGTGAAAAGCGTGCTGGCAGCGCAGGCTCAATCCACAATTTCAAAAAAGGATGTTTCCGACACTTCTCATCCACCCCACATCCACCAGTTGCCAGATCATACACATGACATCGCTGTTTCCAATGTTTTAACACCTGCTGGTTCATGACACAAACAGGTGCAGTGTTGATGATTAGTTCCGATGGATTTTCATGCTGCCATGAATTCAAATCAATCATTTCAGTATCTTCTATTTTCTGATGAGACGATGTAATCATGCGATAAGAAATCCCCAGTTTCTTCAAAAGATATGCCATGCTTGTACCACATCGTCCAGTCCCAATGATATCTATTCGATAGGTCCACAAAGAACGCTCTGTTGTTTCAATCAGTCTGCAAAGCAATCCTTCTGATGTCAAATCAGCATTTTGTTTCAAGACTTCCTCATCATTCAGCCAGCAGCAGATTCTGCATTTCAAATGTTTGAAAAACTCACATTCTTTCCCTGAAAATAAAACACATGATTCATCCAGCGATTCAAGAAACTCTGCTGCAAAGAGCCCTCTTGTCTGCATTCTAATGAATCCATCCTCTTCAATACCCCATGCAGGCAAAACAACAGCCTGAAACTCAGAAGCCATTTTTCTAAGTTTACAGAGTGAATCATTTTCATCGATTTCTATGAGTTGAGAAAACCTTTTTAGTTCCTGAGCTACTATTTTCATTCTCTCATCTGCAGCAAACACTGCAATTTTCATTCGATCACCTCTCATTCAACTATATGATTCAATGAAGAAAAAAAGCACTTTCTCAAGTGCTTTTCAGTTAGAATGTCAAAACGAACCAGTTCTTTTTTCCTTTTTTGATAACCGTCAATTCCTGATTAATCGCATCTGCTTTCTTCAGTTCAAAGGCAGGTTCTTTTACCTTTACCCCATTGATCATAATGGAATTGCCATTGATCAGCTCACGTGCTTCACGCTTGCTGGAAGCAATCTTTGCCTGAATCAGTGCATCTACAAGATTTGTTCCCTCCTCAATCTTAGTCGTTGGGAAATCTTTCACTCCTTGTTTGAGCTCATCAACTGTAAGATCACGAATGTCTCCTCCAAAAAATGTCTGTGCAATCTTCACAGCACTTTCATATGCATCTGCACCATGAATGAATGTAATGACTTCTTTCGCAAGAGCTTTGTGAGCTTCTCTTAAATGCGGCTGGGTCTTGTTCTTTTCTTCCAGTTCAGCAATTTCTTCCTGACTCAAGAAAGTCAAAAATTTCAGATAATCAATGACTTTCGCATCTTCAGAATTGATGAAGAACTGATACATTTCATAAGCAGAAGTCTTGTTGATGTCCAGCCATACTGCATGACCATTGGTTTTTCCAAATTTAGAACCATCTGCCTTTGTCAAAAGAGGCATTGTAAATGCATACGCTTCCTTGCCTGTTTTTCTGCGGATCAAATCAATTCCAGCAGTGATATTACCCCATTGATCCTGTCCTGCAACCTGCATCACAACATTTTTTTCTTCATACAGATGAAGGAAATCCAATGCCTGCAGAATCATATAAGAGAATTCTGTGTAAGTAATGCCAGTTTCAAGACGTCTTCTAACAATGTCTTTGTTGAGCATGTAACCAATATTGAAATACTTACCATAGTCTCTTAAAAAAGAAACAAGATCAATGTCTTTGTACCAGTCATAGTTGTTGACCACTTCAAAACCAAACAGCTTTTCAACCTGTGCTTTCAGACAGTTGAAATTGTGATCAACTTCTTCTTTTGTGATCATTGGACGTTCACTGTCTGGTTTTGGATCCCCAATCAATCCAGTACCGCCTCCAACAAGAAGAATCGGATTGTGACCAGCATCCTTTAAACGCTTGCTGATGAGAAATGATGAGAAATGACCAATATGAAGTGAGTCTCCAGTTGGGTCAGTTCCAATGTAAAATGTCATTCCGCCTGCATTCAGTTTTTCTCTCAGTTCTGGTGAACTGCAGTCTTTGATTAGACCGCGCCATTCAAGTTCTTCATAAATACCCATTGATTTTTCCTCCTTAAAATAAAAAGCGTCCCAATAAGGACGCTTCACGTGGTACCACCTTAATTCAGTCTTTCGACCCTCAAATCTTTAACGCAGATCATTCGTCTTTACTTTTCATAAAGATGCTCCAAGGTGTATCTCTGCATTCCATTCAGCTGTTTTCACCAGCCACAGCCTCTCTAAAGAATTCGATGCAGTCGCTTCTTTTCAACGCATTTCTATGTGTGATTATATCGTTCACACCAACGATTGTCAATTATTTTGTCGTTTGACGCGGAGTAAACAGGTAGCTAAGTTCAATTGCTCTTCCTTCCTGAGCATGATTGAGCATCTTTGTCATCACACGCATGGAAACAGATCCCAAATCATAGGATGGAATCGCAAAACTAGAAACCTGTGGACGTACCATTGAATTGTACTTCGTATCAATCACACAGACAACTTCCATATCTTCAGGTACTCGAATACCATTTTCTCTAGCAGCATTTAAAATCGCTAAAGCCTGTGAATCACGATTAGCAATAATCAAGCCATGACGATGATCTTTGAAATAGCGAGACAGGAAATCATATGAAGTACGGTATTCAGATGGAATAGGAATAAAATTGTCAAATTTCAAACCTTTTGACTCAAAGGCTTTTTCTGCACCTTTGATCATGGAATCAATTTGATTGTTGTTCTTTCTATCCTGAATAATAGCGATATCTTTTACATCTGTTTCAAGGTATTTCATCACCAGCTCATAGACTGCTTTTTCAATATCCACATACACAGAGCTGATTGTCTTGCTGGACATGCGATTGCCCACAATCACAATCGGAATGTTGTACTTCGTTAATTGATCCAGCTCAGTATCTGTTAAACGGTCATTGTAAATAATCACACCATCAACACGAGATTTAATGATATTTTCAATAATGTCACTGATTTCATTGATGCCTTCAGTTGTTGTGTGAAGCATGACATTGTATTTGTCAATCTTTGCAACATCAAGAAGTCCATTGATAATCTGGCCAGTATAAGTAAAACTTGCCTCAGGAATAACCAAAGCAATCATGGTAGTCTTTGAAAGTGCTAGACCCTGTGCTATTGCATTTGGTTTGTAGCCAAGTTTTTCAATGGCTTCTTCAACACGCTGACGGGTATTTCCTTTAACGACATCACTGCCGTTGATGACTCTGGAAACTGTCGCTAAAGAGACTCCAGCTTCATGAGCAACATCATAAATTGTAACACGTTTCATACAGACACCTCTTTCCAGTACTTATTCTTTCTGTTCAGTTTCTTCTTTTTCTGGACGCAGCCATTTTCTTAGTGCATCCACAGCCTTTTCTGCAACATCTAAAGTAACATCTTTAGCCTTTTCAATTTTTTCATTTACTTCAGGCTTGGAAGTAAACTCATCAACCTGTTTTGATACATAGTCCACTGCACTTGAAGTTACTTCTTCTGCTTTATCCTTCAGTGCATTGAATTTTGTCATGAATTCTTCATTTTCCTGAATCTTTTCAACACCGTCTTTAAGATTTTCTGCTACTTTTTCGTAGGTTTCAGTGCAGAACACCTTAGCATCTTCCACTTTCTGTTTCAGTTCAGGATCATTTTTCAAATCATTTAAGCGAGTCTTTGTATCTGAGACAATTGTTTTTGTCTTTTCTGTAACAAAACTCATTGTGCTCTGAAATTTTTCCGAATTGACAACATCACTAGTAGTTGATTTGATGGCATCAATACATTTGTTGATGAATTCAATCGCATTTTCTTTCAATTGTTCAGCTTCAGGGCGAATACTTTCATCATTTTTGATGGCTTCATCTGTTTCATCAGAAATTTCCTGAATCTGTTTCTTTAATTCTTCCACGGTTTCTTCAACAGTCATATTTTCATGATTCATGTTTTCACTCATGTGACAAATCTCCTTCCTGGTTTTCAATGGATTGTGAAGCTTTTGCAGCTTCTCGTTCAGCTTTCATGGTCTGAAGATTGTTTTTCAAACTATCCAGCTGTTCAGAAATATACACACTTGCTTGGTGAACTGCTTTTTCGCAGCTTTCCTGTGCCTTATCAACAGAATGTGCCAGATTTACTGCAGTATCAAGTGGAGCCTGAATTTTTTCAATGCTCATGTCAACATTTTTAAGCGTTGGCTGCAGTTCTTTAATTCGCTGTGTTGCTTCTTTGACCAATCCGCAAAGTCTAATCAGCAGCACAATCAATGCAATGAGTGCAAATGCACCCAATGTTGGAAGAATCAGTTCAGAAAACAACCGAAGCCCTTCCAACAATTCATCTACTGGACTCATTCAAATCACCTCGTTCCTATTTTATCAGAAATGAAAATATTTTCAATAGTTTTGATAGCGCTTTACTTTTTTAGCAAGTTCATAAATATCTTTACTTGACATAAAGAGATAAACACATGGCTCTTCTTTTGACAAAAGCAAAGCACCTTCATCATTTTCAGGTAAAATATGTGATCCCTCAATCAAATCTGCAAGATAACTGATATCAATATCAGTCCCATCCTGCTTGTCATCAATGCTTGTAAAGTCGCACAGATAAACAACATCCGCCTTCTTTAATGCATCAGCAAACTGTTTTGCAAAATACAGCACACGCGAGGCACGATGAGGTTTAAAAATCGCTACCAGTTTTTTTCCAGGGAAACGTCTTCTTGCCGTATCAACAGTGACAGAAACTTCTGTTGGATGATGAGCATAATCATCTACAAAAACATTCTGCCCATGCTCTTCCACCGCAAAGCGGCGCTTTGCCCCAGAAAAACAGCTTAAGCTTTCTTCGATCTGTTCAACATGAAGTCCTAACAGATATCCAATGGAAATCACACCTAGTGAATTCCATAAAAGATGATGACCAACAAAAGGAAGTTCGAAATGTCCGAACATCTTTCCATCAACTAGAACATCAAAACTCATGAACGTGCTTGTTTCATAAACATTGATGGCTCTTACATCATTGTCTTCATTTTCGCCGTAATAAAGACATTTCTTGCCTTTCAAATCGAGTGCACGCGCCTTTGGATCATCACCAAATACTGCAAGTGCCTCCTTGACATTTTCCGCAAACTGTTCATAGGCCAAGGAATAATCTTCTTCCGATGTAAAATAATCCACATGGTCAATTTCAACATTAGTAATAATGGCATAATCTGGAGAATATGCCAGAAAATGTCGTCTGAACTCACAAGCCTCAACCACCAGATTTTCACTGTCTTTTTCAATCTTCCCTGTTCCATCTCCAATCAGATACCCAGTTGGCATCCATTGGTTTAGCATACAGCTCATCATACCAGTTGTTGTTGTTTTGCCATGTGAACCAGCAACACAAATAGAACGATACCCCTTGATCAGTTCTCCTAAAAATTCATGATATCGGAAGCATGTGACAGTCGGATTATTTCTTGCCGCCACTACTTCAGTGAAATCTTCCAGAAAAGCATTCCCAATGATCACAATTGAATGATCAGGAATGTTCTTCTCATCAAAAGGCAGAATTTCAATACCTCGTTCTCGTAAAGGATC
>JAFQKG010000159.1 GCA_017397025.1 Erysipelotrichaceae bacterium
AAGAAGACATCAATGAATGGGTAGATGAAAACAAGCTGGAAAAAGTTCGTGTTTCACAGGCTTACTCAGATGAAGTGGAAGAAGGATTTGTGATTTCCTATGATTTGAAAGGCATTGGTCGTGAAGAATTTACTCGTTCAACCAATGTTTCTTTTACTGTCAGCCGTGGGCCTCAGCCTGCTCAGACATTCAGATTGGAAAATTTTGTAGGCAAGTATCAGGCTGAAGTCGAATCTTGGGCTAAGTCCAGCAACATTGTATTGGATGTAGTTGAATCTTACAGTGAAGACAAGGCAGATGGCACCGTACTGTCTCAAAGCATCGCTGCTGGAAAGACCATCAAAGAAGGAGATACATTGGTAATTACTGTGTCCAAAGGAAAGGCAGTTACACTTCCTGATTTTACTTTGATGAGTAAAGAAGAATTCACTGAATGGACTGCTGAAAACACAGGATTCCTCAAAATCAAAGAACGCTATTCTGATGTTGGAGGTTATGTGATTTCACAGTCAAGAAAAGCAGGAACACAGCTTGGAAGTGAAGATGACAAAGTCGAAGTAACGTTGAACCTTGGTCTTCCTAAGCTGCCAAGTACGTTTATTGGTGCTACTTATTCATCTTTGGTTGATTGGTGCAATGAAGAACGTCACAAAGGTGCCGATATGTATGCAGCACAGTGGGGTTCAGAAGAATCATCATACAGCTATAATTATAAAAAGGGAGAAATCGTTTCAATTCAGTGTTCAAGTTATTCAACAGGAGAAATTGTTGCATGCAATGGTGCACTTCCGCTGGATGCACGATTTGATGTTGTGCTGTCTAAGGGACTTGTTGTCGATGTAGAAGAAGTAAAATCTGCACTTATAGAAGTAGTAGTGAAGGAAGATGATCCAAATACGACAGATATTGACGAAACACAGCTGGAATACCAGCTCAGTAAAGATGTTGCTGTACTTGCGGATGCATTGAGCTCTATTGGCATGACGTATACAATTGAAGCTTCTTATGGTTCAGAAGCTCAGCTGGTAGATAAAGCAACAGGTGCTGTAATTACGATAAACGATAAATTATTTGAAGATCACGAATACATTATAAAGTAAGATAATGAAGGGAGAGATTGGATGAATTTCTTTCAAAGAGCTTTAAAAAATACAACTCGTAAACTTAGCAAGTCCATGTTATTGGCTCTGACTTTCTTTGTGATTGGCAACTTTGTCATTGTAGGTTTGGGAATCAGTAATGCTGCTGAACAGGCAAAAGTGATGACAAGGAAGAAGATGCGTGCTGCCGTTACGTATCAGATGGATTATGAAGAATTCTGGGACTATATTGAAGATCTTCCTGAAGAAGAACAGGAAGAAGCATATCGGAATTATCCATATATCACTGAAGATGAAATCAAGGCTTTAATGGCAGATGATCGTCTTAAATCAATCAATGCATTGACGAATCTGCAGGCATGGCCAATTGGGTTTGAGGGTGTTCCATTGAACAATGAAGCAGAAAATCAGGATTATGGATCCAGTATGAGCTGCTATATCGATGAAAATGGGCAGGAAATTTGTGAAGAGTACACGTGGGTAGAGCCAGAATTATTCATCAAGGCAAATGGCTATCCAAGTATGATTGAGTTTGCAGATGAGATGTATCTTCAAGTAGATGGTCGTATGTACACACAAGATGAAATTGATGATGCAGAACATGTTTGTTTGATTACAGATACATTGGCTGAATACAATAATCTTCGTGTTGGGGATACCATTGAAATTTCATTTGAAAGTCCTGCAAATATGAATTCTTCTCACAGCTGGTATGCTGAACTTGGCATCACAGAAGAAGATGTCAAGATGGAATTGGAAATCATTGGTATTTTTAATAACACAAAAGAAGCAGATCCAACTGCAGAAAATTTTGACTGGATGAGCAAATATGAGTCGCCTGAGAACATTGTGCTGATGCCTGATAGTGTCTATGCTGAATATCAGTACAATATTTCATTGAAAAGCTGGGATCATTATAAAGAGATGTGGCCAGACGATGAATACTATCAAAATGATGACAATCGTCCAACCATGGATTCAATTTTGAGCAAGAGCAGTGTTACTCTTTTGCTGAACGATCCGCTGGATGTGGATGATTTTGTTGAGCAGTATGAAGCATCACTGGAAGGACAGTATCGTATTGTTGACGCCAACAATGAAACATTCAAGCAGCTGGCGCGCCCATTGGATACATTGACATTGTTTGCCTCTTTGATTGTTGGTCTGGTTCTTGTTAACGCGGTTGTCATTATTACACTGGTGACTGCTTTGACGCTTAAAACTCGAGAATATGAAATCGGTGTATTGCTTTCGCAGGGGGTTTCAAAGCTGATGATTGTGGCGCAGTTCTTTGTTGAACTGGCTTTGGTTGCGGTCATTGGATTTACACTCTCTGTTGCCAGTGGTACATTGATTGCAGGAAAAGTTGGAGAAGAAGTGCTTGAATATCAGGTTGAATTCTCTGGACTGAATGAAACAGAAGAGGAAGATGACTACAATTACATCAGCAACTGGGATGACAATTATTTTACAGAAGTTTCTCTTTCAGACATGGTGGAGGAATATGAAGTTCAGATTAGTCCTTTGATCATTGCAGAAATCTATGTTGCTGGATTGGGTATTGTTTTGATTTCAATTCTAATCCCATCG
>JAFQKG010000160.1 GCA_017397025.1 Erysipelotrichaceae bacterium
TCCAATGATTTTGAATCCAGCACCAGCAGTACAGTTAAGCGATGATCTTTTAAAGCGTGTGACGTACCTGACTCCAAATGAAACAGAACTTTCTGTCATTGCGAATCATCCAGTCAACAATCTGGAAGAAATCAAACAGGCAGCTCAGCTTCTTTTAGACCGCGGAGTCAAACATGTTATTGCAACTCTTGGAGATAAAGGAGCTCTTTTAGCGGATGCTTCTGGCATGAAGGTCATTGAAGGCTATAGCGTACAGGTCATTGATACGGTGGCAGCTGGCGATTCTTTCAATGGAGCTTTGGCAAAAGCATTGGTGGATGGCATGAGTCTGGAAGAATCCATTCGTCTTGCCAATGCAGTGGGTGCTTTGACTGTTACACGCCATGGTGCAGTACCATCGCTTCCTACAAAGGAAGAAGTTGAAAGATTTATTCAATCAAGAACTAGATTCTGAGAAAATCAGAATCTTTTTTGTTTTGAAGTAGGTTTTTTGTAATTTTGGACAATATATAAGTAGGAGGGTTGCCTATGAACAGTTCAACACTACAAAATCTATTGAATGATGCCAGCAGCGCTCACTATGAAATGCATCATGTCATGTACATTAAAGAAAAAGAATATGAACGTCTTCCTGATAAAGTGCTTCAGTCGCATTTGATTTCTGAAGCCAACTGGATGATGAGAAAGGAATATCGATCCTGTGATCAGCTGGGTGTGCGAATTGAAATTGGTGATATTTGTTATATTGATTTTGGTCAAGCTTATCTTAATGAAGCAGGCTTTCAGCACTTTGGTTTAATTTTAAGTGTTTTTAATGGGAAAGCATTTGTTGTACCGATGACTTCCAATCCATCCACTTATGCTCAGGCTTATGATGAGTTCAAACAACCTCATGGAAAGAAACATTTAATGAGGATAGGTTTAGTGAAAGGATTGAATCGAGAATCTGTTTTGTTTTTAAATGACTGCAAGTATATCAACACAGCACGCATTATAGATGTGAAGGCAAGAATTCCACAAAATAGCGCCTTGTTTCAAAAAATCAGAGAAAGAGTCATGAATTGTCTGATTCAGCCTGAATCATCGACAATACTCCCTTAATCTGACAAGTTTTGCGCTTGTCTTTTGTACAATGAGTCCATGAGGTGAAAAAGATGAGCGAATTGTCAATCACAGGAAAAGAAGTAAAAAAGGGGATAAGCCTGTCACTTGCTGATGCAGTCATGTTTTTTGTTGGAGTTTGTGCAGGAATTCATTCTCAAAATCTTCTTGTAGAATTATTGAGTTTTTGTGTGCTAGGGTATTTTTTTCAGAAAAGTCTGCAGCAGTTTTATGAGTTTTTAGCAGGATTTCTTTTGTGCAGCAGTTTGTCAGGGATGCTGAATGTTTATCAGCAGTTTTTACTGGTGATGTTTTTTGGACTTTTGGTGCTGTTTGTCAGAGTGATTCATGCAAGCATGTTTCATGCTATGCCTTGGATTCTTCTGATAACTGGATTTTTGATAGCTCTAGTTAGTACTTCAAATTTTTTGACTGCTTTTAAAGCGGGCATTTTCGCTTTTGTTTTAATGAAAATGTGTTCCAATGAAAAGATATTGATTCAAAAAGAATTCAGAGTTAATGAAATGATATTAAGTGTCTTGACGCTTTTGACACTGATATGGGTAAAACCATTCATTTCTGTACAGCAGTATATTTTGATGAATGCATTTGTCATGTGTGCAGCAGCTTTATATTTTGATGGAGGGAATGTCGCTGCAGTTTTTGGCCTGCTGATTTTGGCAGGATCCAATGTGCCGGATCTGTTGAACTGGCTTTTTCCTTCAGCAGTGCTGTACTTTTTAAGAAGTATGAAATCAGCTCTTTTAGTGGTCTATCCAATTTTGTGCATGGTTTTGCATGAGCATCTTTTTAGTGCTGTTGCCGCCTTGTTTCTTATTAGTTTGATTCATTGTCTTCCTGATCGAAAAGATTTGGTTTTTCTGGAACAGGACAATGAAGAGAATCTTTTAAAAGCAAGATTGAGAAACAAAGAACGTCTGCTTCAGCATCACCTTCATCAGTTCTCACAGATTTTTGATTTGATTGCAGATTATTACGAAGAGTCATTTAAAAGTGAAGTCGAATTTTTGAAAGGCATGTCTAGTTCCATGAGCCATCTGGCTCTCAATATGAAGCAATGTGCTCTTTCTCAGGAAGATGAGGCTTATCGGATTGCAGAACTGCTGAAAGGCTATCATTATGATATCGGTAAAGTGTATGTCTCTTATGGTGATGCAGGAAATCTTCATGTTCGGATCTTGATGAATGAATGCAATCCAAAAGATATTGAAGATGTTATCTTGCCTTTGCTTCAGATGAATATAGATCAGCATTTGAAAGTTGTTTCCTGTCGAAAAGCTCAGAAATTTTCAGGCATGCTTAGAATCGATCTTGCTGGTCAAGTTCCCTATGGTTTTAAAGCAAAGGCTTATCGTGTTTTGAATGAAGAAAAAATCAGCGGCGATACCTGCGGTATTTTTCAGCATCAGCATCACACTGTCTGTACTATCAGTGATGGAATGGGTGTGGGAGAAAATGCACAGAAAGCTTCTGGATTTGTTACCTGTCTGACGCAAAGACTATTGAGCTGTGGAATGCCGATTGAAAGAATTGTACGCTGCATCAATGAACTGTGTGCACTGAATGAAAAGGAGCATTTCGCAACGCTGGATTTTCTATGTTTTGATGCCTTGAATCATCGAGCAGTCATGGCTAAAAATGGTGCGGCACCAAGCTATTTGATTCGAGGGAAAGAAGTACTGAAGATTGAAGGGCATTCACTTCCGTTAGGCATTGTAGAAAAAATCAGTGCCGATTGTTATCAGATGGAAGTCAAGCGAAAAGACATCTTTCTGATGTGCAGTGATGGCTGTGATGAGGCTATGATCCAGCAATGGCTGGAATGTCCTGATGCAGAGAAATTAAG
Source organism: Erysipelotrichaceae bacterium (assembly GCA_017397025.1). Lineage (GTDB taxonomy): Bacteria > Bacillota_I > Bacilli_A > Erysipelotrichales > Erysipelotrichaceae > RGIG1896. The sequence goes on from JAFQKG010000160.1 coordinate 2,969, forward strand.
AAAGAGTGTTGTAAAAACACTTAAAGAATGTGAAAAAAGGGATGATATCAGCGTGATTGTTGCAGAAATTGTTTGAAAAACAAAAGGAATGTGCTAAAATCACATACACGGTGAGTTTTGTGGAAGTAAAAGATGTAGCACAATTGAAGCTGGTGATTGCCTGCAGTGGAGGGCCTGATTCGATGGCTCTTTTTGATATGTGCATGCAGCTGAACATGAACCTGGTGGCAGCTCATGTCAATTATCATCATCGCCCAACAGCAGATCGTGATGAACAGATTGTACGTGAGATGTGTAAAAAACATCAGGTCCCATTTGAACTGCTTTGTCCTAAGCAAAGTACAGGGAATTTTCAGAATTGGGCCAGAGAAGTGCGGTATCAATTCTTTAAAGACGTTGCAGAGAAGCACAAATGCGATGGAGTACTTGTTGCACATCATGAAGATGATGTAATTGAAACGATTCTTTTTCAAAAGCAGCGAGGGATTGTACCTGAACTCTATGGAATTGCCGAAAAAACTGAACTCTTTGGCTGTACTGTTTATCGACCTTTACTGGGATGGAGCAAGCACTCATTAAAAGAGTACTGTCAAAGTCATCAAATTGTGTTTGGGCATGATGAAACCAATGATTCTGATGAATATGAACGCAATCGTATTCGTCATCATCAAGTAGAAAAAATGACAGCAGAGGAACGTCAGGAAGTGTTACTGCAGGCTAGAATGGACAATCTGGACTTGATGATTGTCCGTGAAATGGCAGCTGTAATGATAGAACGTTATCCAAATTGTTTGCCTGTTGAAGTGTTTGATCGTCTTTCTCAGATGGAAAAAATCATTGTTCTTCGAACATTGATTCGAAAACATCAGCATAGAGAAGCAGGGACTAAAGAATGTGAAGATTTAGTACGTCAGCTTTCCAGTGAGGGAAATGTTGAAATTTTGCTAGGGAATTGTGTGAAGTTGTCAAAAATGTATCATATGATTGAAATCTTTGAGGAAAAAGATGTATTGTATTCCTATGTTCTGGAAAAACTTGAACTGATGGAAACAGAATACTTTAAAGTAGCAGCTGAAGGAAAAAGTACAGAAGCACTGACCTTGAAAGAAGATGATTATCCGCTAGTGATTCGAAATGCCAGAAAAGGCGATGCAATTCAGATGCGCTATGGTACAAAGAAATTAAATCGCTGGTTTATTGACCGTAAAATTCCAAGAAATCAAAGACAAAGCTGGCCAGTTGTGCTAAATCGGCACAATGAGGTGATTTTAGTGCCTGGAATTGGCTGTGATTGTGAACATTATTCTAACAATCCCACTTGTTTTGTGATAAAATAATTCTATGACTGTGAGGGATATACATGAATAAAAACGTTGCACGTATTCTGATAAGTGAAGAAGAAATCGTCAAAAAGTCAATTGAACTTGGGAAACAGATTACTGAAGATTATAAAAATGGGAAAGCTCCTATTTTAGTTGCTTTACTGAAAGGGTCTGTACCATTTCTGGCAGAATTGATTAAACATATTGATTTGGACATTGAATTTGATTTCATGGATGTGTCTAGTTATGAAGGTACTGAATCTATCGGTGACATCAAAATCAATAAAGACTTGGATCGCTCTGTCCGCAATGAAAAAGTCCTTCTTGTAGAAGATATTATTGATACAGGAAGAACATTGAAGACAGTAACTAAATTGATGAAAGACAAGGGTGCAGTGGATGTCAAAGTTGTGACGCTTTTGGATAAGCCTGAGCGTCGTGAAGTAGATATTGAGGCAGATTATGTAGGGTTTGTCATTCCAAATGAATTCGTGATTGGCTATGGACTGGATTTTAACCAGAAATATAGAAATCTTCCTTATGTAGGAGTACTGAAGGAAGAATGTTACAAATAAGCATTTAAAGGGAGTGTGATTGAATGCGAAGAAATACTCGTTGGCTTAATGTTTTGCCATACTTGATTTTAACACTGGCAATTTCCATGATTCTGTTTATGGAACCTGGAAGTACAGTAGAAACATTGAGCTATGAAGCATTCCAGAATGTTCTGGAAGAAAAGACAATTCAATCTTCTACAGTCACTGTAGGAGACAACATTGTGTATGTGGAAGGTGTTTATCTGGAAGGGACAAAAGAAGTTGCTTTCTCAGCTGAACTGCCTCGAACAGAAACTCAGATTGATTCACTGATGTCTAAATTGGAAACCTCTGAAGGTTCACAAGTAGTTGACGAAAATCAGACCAATCTGTTTATGGAAGCTATCATGTCAATTGTGCCTTTCATGTTTCTGGCTGGATTTGCGATTTTCATGATGTCAAGAATGAATGGTGGCTCCAACAATAAGGCATTTGAATTCTCTAAGTCTAGAGCTCGATTGGAAGGAAACATCAAAGTGCGTTTTAAGGATGTTGCCGGATGTGATGAAGAAAAAGAAGAACTGGCAGAAATCATTGATTATCTGAAATCTCCAAAGAAATTTGAAAAGATGGGCGCAAGAATTCCTAAGGGGATTCTGATGGTAGGTTCTCCTGGTACTGGTAAAACATTGCTTGCTAAAGCAGTGGCAGGAGAAGCAGATGTGCCTTTCTACTCTATTTCAGGGTCTGACTTTGTTGAAATGTTTGTTGGTGTAGGTGCAAGCCGTGTGCGTGATATGTTCAAAAAATGTATAGAGGAAATTTGCGGAACAAATTGTTCCACGCTTTATTTGCATTGTAGAAATTCCGGGGAAGTAACGCTGAAAAATCTTATAAAATATTGTGTCAAACTCCGGACAATTCCTGAGAA
>JAFQKG010000161.1 GCA_017397025.1 Erysipelotrichaceae bacterium
CGCATTGCACAGTTTCCGTTGTTTTTTACATTAGGAGGAAAGTGGGCACAAAGAAAAGGGTTTGCATGGCCTCTTTCAACAGGTGTTGTGATTTCTATGTTTGCCTTGATTTATGTTCTTTTCATGAATGAGACTTTTGCGCTGTATCCTTCACTTGTGTACATTTCGGCACTTTTAGTTGGTGTTGGCGAGGGTTTTTTCTGGCTGAGTGTGAATTCGCTTCATCAGTTTGTGTGTGGTCCTGAAACAAGAGCTCGCTATCTTGGGAATATAGGGATTTTCAACAACATTGCCAACATCATTGCACCTGTCCTTTCTACATGGATTCTTAGTCATTCTGAAAGCGATACAGAAGGTTATGTAACGATTTTTAAATTTGTCTTAGTGATTTATGTGATTATTGTCGCTGCGGCAATGATGATCAGATCAAAGCCATCCTCACAAAGCTTTTCTGTGCTTCGCAGTCTTGTGATCACAAAAGATCAAGCTTGGAAAAAGAATATGCTCATGACCTTTATGTATGGCATGCGTGATGCTTTGACGCTGACATTGGCAGGTCTATTGGTGTACAATGCAACGAATGGTTCAGGAAGCATTTACAGTTCACTCTTGACTGTCTTTGCGTTGATTTCGATTGTGTCGTATCGTGTTGTATCAAGAAGACTTAGGGCTTCGAATCTGCATCGCTGTTTTACACTAGGAAGCATACTGATTTCTTCCAGTACGATTGTGCTGGTGCTGGTGCCTAATTTGTTTGGGGCGATTTATTATGGTGTCATGAATGCTGTTTCGCTGCCACTGTATGGCAATCCATATTCTCTGCTTTCTATGAACAACATTCAGACATATTCAGAAAAAGAAAACATGATTGGAAGAGTTATCGCAAAAGAAATTTATCTTTCCTGCGGCAGATGCTTTGGCATGTTTCTAATTGTGCTGGCCTCACTTGTTTTGCCAGAAACACTTTATCTGCCAGTGTCAGTTGTGTTCTGCTCCTTATTTCCAATTGTTCTGATTTTCTATACAAGAAATATGCGTGCATAACAGGTTCATTCTTTGAACCTGTTTTCTTTATGTTATAATGATGAAAACGGAGGTTTACGTTATGCTGGTACATTCTAAACAAATTATTACTCCATCGGGCTGTATTGATGCCATTATGAGAATTGAAGATGGCAAAATCGCTGAGTTTATCAATCCAAATGCAAAAGTTCGCGTCGATTTAGAACTAGGCCATCTGCGTATTATTCCAGGTATCATTGATACTCACAATCATGGAACTATGGGGTATACATTGATGGGTGAATATGGAGATAAGGAGCTGCTTGTAAAAGGTTATCTGAAAGGACTGGCATCACAGGGTGTTACTGCTTGCCTTCCAACACCTGAAGTCAGTTATTTCCCAGCAGTGGTTAAAGTCTGTCAGGGTGAAATCGATGGAGCTTTGCCTTTAGGGATTCATTCTGAAGGGCCTTATTTGAATCGTGTAGGTGAAAAAGGAATTAAGGAAGAGACACCTGTCATTGAGATGGATTATGTCAAAAAAATGGTGGACGATGCACAGGGGATGCTGAAGCTGGTGGCGATTGCCCCTGAAATTGAAGGTGCTAAAGAAGCAATTGAGTATTTCAACAGTCAAGGAATACGCTGTGCCTTTGCCCATTCAGATATGAACTATAAGGAAGCTCTTGAAGCGTTCAAATGGGGCATTACAGTCTCTACGCACACAGCCAATGTAATGAGTGGTATTCATCACAGGAACATGGGTGGGCTTGGAGCATGTCTTTTGGATGATGACATTTACAATGAACTGATTTGTGATGGGCTTCATGTTTCCAATGAGATGATTGAAGTGATGCTTCGAGTAAAGAAGGATTCATTGAACAAGACATTGATTGTATCGGATAATGTTGCAATGGCAGGTGCACCTGTTGGGCATTATTCACTTCCAGGTATGCTGGATGTCAACATTGATGAAAAGGGATATTGTTTGACGGATACAGGCAGACTTTACGGTTCTACCGTGCCTGTGATTGGCGGAATTCGTAATCTGGTGGAAAATCTGAACATGGATTTGCGTGATGTTATGATCATGGCATCATTGAATCCTGCAAAGGTATATGGTGTAAATCAAAAAGGTTCTTTAGAAGTTGGTAAAGATGCAGATTTTGCAGTCATTGATGACAATTATAAAGTACTGCTGACTTATCGTGAGGGAAAGTGCATCTTTGATGCCGAAAAAGAAAAGGATTTGTTCAATCCTCTGTTTTTGAAGCTTTTAGGAAAATAATGATAGAAAAAAAGCGAATCTTTGATGATTCGCTTTTTTTAATTTACTAGGAATGTTCTATCAGAACAGTAGTAGATAGTAGTTAAAAATATCTAATTCGTAGAATGATGAATACAGATTTCACATAGAAATACAAGACTTAACTTGAAAACAAATATAGTTTATCATGTATATGTATCAAGAAG
>JAFQKG010000162.1 GCA_017397025.1 Erysipelotrichaceae bacterium
CAAGATGATTCCTGAAAGCTGTATGGAAATCAAAAAAGACCTGTATCATGGAGAATATTCATTAAATGATGCAAAAGAATATGTAGTCAGGATTCGAAAGTTTATAAAGAAGAAAGAAACTCAGAAGTGAGTTTCTTTTATATTTCGATGAGCTCTTTTGTACATTTGTTGAGGATTTCAGTTTCTCCCTTTTCGTTGATGATGACAATATCTTCAATACGAATGCCAAACTCATCTTGCAGGTAAATACCAGGTTCGCAGCTGAAAGCCATACCAGGTTTTAAATGCATTTTATAGTCAGCATGAAGATAAGGGGCTTCATGGTTGGCATATCCTATTCCATGCCCAAGACGATGATTAAATTGTTTTCCATACCCAGCATTTTCAATCACTTTTCTAGCCGCACGATCAACATCAGGAATCCATGCACCATTGACAGCGGCCTTTTCAGCAATCAGATTTGCCTGGAGCACTAGACTGTATATTTCCTTTTCTTTGTCTGTAGCTTTGCCAACGATAACAGTCCTAGTGATATCGCTGTACATCCCTTTGTAGGTACAGCCAAAGTCCATTTCAACTACTGCATGCTGGCCGATGATAGCATTATCACCAAAATAATGAGGGTTTGCAGCGTTGGCATTTATTGCAACAATACCGCCTGTGAATTGATCAGCGCCGTATTTTAAACACAAACGTTTTAGTTCATCTTTAATGTCTTTTTCACTCAAACCAGGCTGAATAAAATGAATGATATCCTCAAACGCTTTGTCCACAATGGATGATGAAATCCGCAGATGTTCCAATTCTTCTGGGGTTTTGATGATACGTGTCAATTCAATATAGTCTTTACCGTTAACTGGTACAAAATTAATCACATCTAAAAGTTTAACTAGATTGAAAGCACGGACTGTGCCATTGACTGCGATTCTTTTTCCAATTAAGTTATGTTCTTTAAATGCCTGAAGGACAGTGCCTGTGAATCCGTCAGAATCCATCCAGAAATAGACTTTGTTTCCATTCATCATCTCAAGGACTTCTGCTTCACTTAGACGATTACAGATATAAAAGAGTTCTTCATTAGCAGTCACGACGAGTGCTTGAAATCTTTCACAAAGATATGGACTATGCCCAATTAGAAAGATAAGGTCAGAGCCTGGAGCAACCATCAGTGCATCGACATGGTTATCTTTAAGCTGTGTACTTAGGTTTGTTACAAGATTAGTGTTGATCATAGTCTTTTCTCCTGTTATTAGAAACAGTGTATCACTAAATGAGATGAGCGAAAATAGGATTTCTTGTTCAATCAGAGGATAAGGTGTAAAATGAAAGATAGATGTTGGAGGTTCTTATGACAAACTGGAAAATTGGAGTAATTGGTTTTGGCAATATTGCACAGGCATTGATTGGCGGGCTGCTCAAAGTGGATGCAATCAGTTCAGATCAAGTGTATGTGTGTTCTGCACATTATGATAAGTGCTGTGCAAATGCAGAAAGGATGAGTGTTCATCCATGCCGCACAGCTGAAGAGGTAATTGAACAGAGCGATCTGGTGATTTTAGCAGTTAAACCTTATCAGATGGAAAAGGTTTGTGTGCCTATTCAGAAACTTTTAAAAGAAAAGATTGTGGTAACAGTCGCTTCAAAATGGAATTTTGATCGTTTTGATGAAGTGCTTGTATCTGGTACACATCATATCAGTATGATTCCTAATACACCAGTTGCTGTGGCAGAAGGAATTGTGATTATTGAAGAAAAGAATTCACTTTCTGAAGATGAATTAAATCAGTGGAAGGCACTTTTAAATCAGATTGCTTTAGTTGAAATGGTAGATTCTGATCACATGTCCATTGCGGATACCATCAGCGGATGCACACCTGCATTTACTGCCATGTATTTAGAAGCTCTTGGAGATGCAGGGGTAAAGCATGGATTGACACGAGCAATGGCTTATCGTCTTGTTGCACAGATGCTAAAAGGAACAGGTTCCTTGTATCTTGAACAGGGGAAACATCCGGGCGCAATGAAAGATGCAGTTTGTTCTCCAAATGGAACAACTATTCGAGGTGTTGAGGCGCTTGAAAAGAACGGATTTAGAGCTGCTGCAATGGAAGCAATCAATGCAGCAATGAATAAAAAGTAGGTGAAGGCATGACAAACTGGAATCTTGGTGTGATTGGTTTTGGCAATATTGCACAGGCGTTGATTGGAGGTCTGTTAAAAGTTCAGGCAGTTGATTCTGATAAAGTTCATGTGTGTGCTGCACATTATGACAAGCTGTGCAGAAATGCAGAAAAGTTTCAAGTACATCCTTATCAGACTGCAGAAGAAGTCATTGAAAAGTCAGATGTTGTGATTTTGGCAGTTAAGCCTTATCAAATGGAAAAAGTAGTAGCTCCTATCAAAGGTTTGCTGAAAGACAAACTTGTAGTTTCAGTGGCTTCAGGATGGATGTTTGATCGATTTGAAACAATTCTAGAGGCGAATACACATCACATTACAATCAGTCCTAATACACCAACAGCAGTGGCAGAAGGCATTATTATTGTACAGGATAAGCACTCATTGACTGATTTTGAGTTTGAATTACTGATTGAATTGCTGAAAAAGACAGCACTTGTTGAGGTGCTGGATGCAGAGCACATGAGCATCGCAGGAACATTGAGCGGAGCAACACCGGCTTATGCTGCAATGTTTATTGAAGCTTTAGGCGATGCAGGAGTAAAACATGGACTCACTCGCGCTTCTGCTTATCGTTTGGCATCACAAATGCTAGCTGGAACGGGAAAGCTGTATCTGGAGCATCAGGATCATCCAGGTGCTATGAAAGATGCAGTATGTTCTCCAGGTGGAATTACAATTGTTGGTGTAGAAGCTCTCGAACAAAATGGATTCAGATATGCAGTGATGTCCGCTATTGATGCCTGTCAAAATAAAAAACAGCAGTAAGGAAGAGAAATCTTCCTTTTTCTAAATCAAAAGAGTCAGCTTCGTTGCACAGGACAGAAAAAGTGATACAATAAAGATACGGAAAAGAGGAGTTTCAATATGATTATTCAAAGTACTAAAGTCTATTTCGAAGAAAAACTTCAGCCTCGTCAGATCGTGATTGAGGACGGAAAAATCAAGGCAGTGCTGCCTTATGGCCTAAAGGAAGGTGCAGTGGACTATGGAAATCTATTGATTCTTCCAGGATTGGTTGATGTGCATAATCATGGGTATGATGGATTAGATACCAATCATGCTACAGTTGAATGGCTTGAAAGATGGATGAAATATCTGCCATCTGAAGGTGTAACTGCTACATTAGCTACGATTTCAAGTGTCCCAAAAGAAGATCTGCTGAAAGGACTGCACAGTGTAAAAGAATACATGGAACACCCTGTCAAAGGTGCTCATCTGGTAGGTGTTTATGAAGAAGGACCATTTATTTCAGAAAAATTCCATGGAGCACAGGATATCACCAGCAAAATTACTGCATCAAAAGAAGTCATTGATGAATTCAATGAAGCTTGTGGAGGCAATCTGATTTATGTCATGATGGCAGTTGAAGAACTGGATGAAGATTATAGTGTTGTAGCGTATTGCAGAGAAAAGGGCATGAAAGTTGCTTTAGGTCATACAGGTGCTAAATTTGCACAGTGTGAAAAGGCCATTGAACATGGGGCAACTTCATTCACACACACATTCAATGGTATGTTAGGACTGCATCATCGAGAACCTGGCACAGCAGGAGCAGCGATGTACTTTGATGACTGTTATGCAGAATTGATTTGTGATGGCATTCATGTAGAAAAGCATGTTGCTAATATTCTGGCTAAGACAAAAGGAAAAGATAAATTGATCCTGGTGACAGACTCGGTTGCAATTAAAGGATTAAAGCCTGGTATTCATGTGACAAAAGGACGTACAACTTATATCGGTGAAGATGGTGTAGGGCGCCTTGAAAACGGAACACTTGCAGGAAGCTGCAATAAAATGAATCACATTTTGGATTTTGCAATTCATGATGCTGGTATTGATGTGACCACTGCAATCAATGCAAGTACAGTCAATCCATGCCGTATGTTGGGAATCAACACAAAAGGGTTGATTGCAGAAGGATATGATGCAGATATCGTTGTATTTGATGAACGATTTAATACTCAGGCAGTTTATCTCATGGGAGAGAAATACGAATAAGAATTAAAAGGCATGGTTTCATGCCTTTTAATGTGCTGTAATTTTCATGTTTGGCCAGCGATGTTCCATCCAATTATCATCGTAATTGGTATCAAGAAATATTTCAATCGGGTTATCAGGATGAGGATGAGTAATTCGATCAGTATAACGGATCATTGCAGCAGAGGTTAAGATGCCGTTGAGCAGCATCACAAAGACAATAGCCCATGTGATGACTTTCCCGTAGAGAGGAGGGATTTTCTCAATACCCTGTTCTAAAATAGGATAGAGCAGTTTAATCCAAACAGCTGCAAGGAGTCCCCAGAACAGACAATATACTGCATTGGTTCTTCCTCCTATGCTAGTGGCCATGTGAGAATAATCCCAGAATACAGTTCCAAAAATGATCTCTGTAAATACACTGCAGAAATATTCATACGCACCACCAATGACAAATCCAGCTAGAAAAATCCAGAGCAGGGATTTTTTAGCAAGAGGTTTAAGAGTGATAGTTAATACAACTGCTCCAGCACCCCATACGACACTGAACGGTCCATACAGAAGTGATGACCTGTTCATCCAGATATCGCCGGCTATTCGACAGTAGCACATTTCAATCAACGCGCCTAGAAAGGATGAGATAAGAAAAATCCAAATCAGTTTGTCCAGACAAAGCCCTTTAGCAAAAGTGCATTTTTTAGGGGATGATTGATGATGGAGTTCTGGGTAAGTTTTCCTTAGGCGTTTCCAGATGGAAGAAGTGATGAGCATGGCCAAATTCTGGGTTTCATTCATAGCTAGAGCACTTCCTTTACCAGTTGTTCCACTGTAAATGGCATAAAGAATAGAAAGAAAATCAAGACTCAATAAAACGCATAAAATAAAAGAAATACTTTGAATAATAAGAGTGGGAATCATTCTTATTAAAGCATGAACAAAGGGATGAACAATAAGAATTAGAATAAGAAAGACGAATGCACCAGATCCTTCAAACAATAGTTGTGATTTCCAAGATAATGTAGGAAGATTTGAGGTATCTTCTTCATCTAAGCCACAAATTCTCTGGACAAAATATTCTGCAAGAGTCCAGATAATATGAAAAATGATGAATGAGATGACTGCTTGAAACAGTAGTGCATGCTGCAAAGTAGGCAAGAGATGCATCAGAACTACTGCAGTGATTCCATAAGGAATCACAAATGGCAGATTGAGAAATCCTTTATTGGTCAAGTGATGTGTTTTTAAAGAAGCAATCACTACTTCAACGCACCATCCTAAAAAGGAATAGAGAAATAAATAGAAGAGTGCTTCTGACAATGTATAATGAATCATAACGGGTCTCCTTGGTGTATAAAAAATATCATGACTTCATTTATTGACAAGCGACAAGGTCTTAAAACTGTCGTACTAGTAAACAGATGATGTGAATCGTCGTCATTTCAGTGTATAATGTCACTATGAATAGTATGGTGAGAAAATGAAAAAATACGTATTTATTGATATTGACGGCACATTATTTGATCATGAATCTGGAATAATTCCTGCTTCTGCAATTGAGGCGCTGCAAAAAGCAAAAGCGAATGGACATGAACTGTTTATCTGTACTGGAAGACCAAAGCCAATTGTGGAAAGCAGCTTCTGGAATCTTCCAATTACAGGAATCATATACTCAGGCGGGACACACATTGAAATTGATCAGAAAATCATTTTTCAGAGACATTTCCCCAAAGAACAAATGTTCGAACTGATTCAGATTTTAAGCAGCAACCAGTTTGACTATACGTTGGAGGGCACTGAAAAGAATTTGTATACAAAAGGAAATTATGACTGGTTTAAGACATACTTATGCAAAGAGAATTTTATTGATTCAGAATTAGAAACTCGATTTGAAGAAAAGTCAGTATTAAAGTTAATTGAAAATGCTGATCCGGAAGATTTTGAGCAAATCACAAAAATTGATGTCTTTGCAGAAAATGATCAGAGAATACATGATTTGATTAGTAATTTGCCTGAAGGATTGGATGGATTTGTCTACAGTAATCCCATTGATAATTTGATTGAAGCAGAAATACTGATTGCCGGAATCAGCAAGGCAAGTGGTATTGATGAGATTTTAAACTATTATGATGCGAAAATTAAAGATACGGTTGCAATAGGAGACAGTACAAATGATATGGCAATGATTGAACATGCACAGATTGGTATCGCCATGGGAAATGCTTGTGAGCCATTAAAAGAGATTGCAGATATGGTTACTGCTCCAATAGGACAGGATGGTTTGCATCATGCATTCAAAGCAGTTGGTTTATTTGAGGAAAAGTCATGAAAAAAATTGTATTTATTGATATTGATGGGACATTATATGACAACAAAAAGCATTGTATTCCTGATTCTGCGGTGAAAGCCCTGACTCTTGCAAAAGAGAATGGCCATGAACTTTTTATCTGCACAGGACGAGTCAAAGAAATGGTAGAAGACAAGTATCGCTCATTACCAGTCAGTGGATTTGTCTATGGATGTGGCTCTCATATTGAAATAAGTGATCGTATTGTATATGAAGCTCACTTTCCACGGAAGGAAATGGATGACTTGATTTCTTATTTTAGAAAGCATAGGATTGAGTTTACATTGGAAGGAAGAGAAGTCTCTTATTTCTCAGAAGGGGCAATGGACTTATATATGAGCTATTTCTGCAAGTCTGGATCAGAGATGGAACAAAAGTTTAAGGCAGGCAAGGCAATGCGTAGTTTCTCTGAGATTGATGAGACAGGATGTTCACAGATATTAAAAGTAGCTTTTCAGGCAGAGAAAGATGAGCTGATACGTCCAGTGTTGGATGCATTACCAGAATCATTGACATATTTTACATATAGTGATTCGTTCAGTGGGGATGTTGAAGGTGAAATACTAGTGAAAGGTGCAGATAAGGCAGATAGTATTGAACGTGTAGTCAACTATTTCCACGGAAATATGGAGGAGACAATTGCATTAGGAGATAGCGATAATGATATCTCAATGATAAAGAAAGCTCATCTTGGTGTAGCCATGGGTAATGCTTGTGATAATCTGAAGCAGGAAGCAGAATATATCACGTCTCATGTTTCAGAAGATGGATTGTACAACGCATTTCAATATTTAAAATTAATATAAAACTCTTTTTTGGCAATGAAGTGAACCCTTAGGTTCACTTTTATTATGAAACACAAAAAAAGAACTCTTGCGAGTTCTTAAAGAGATTGAATGAGTTCTGCCAGTTTGGCTTCAAACTTGACACCATACCAGTGAGTGGGATCTTTTTGAGTGTATTCAATGCAGCTGACAACATAATCTGCAGCGATTTTTGCAGCTTCATAAGTACTATGACCATTGAGCAGGGCACCAGTAAACGCTGATGCATAGACATCTCCAGTGCCATGACAGCCTTTAGAGATTTTCTTGTGCTCATAGTAGCTGTATGTTCTGTTTTCATAGACGACAACACCGGTTGTATCAGGCGTGTAGCTGACACCTGTCAAGACAACGGTAACTTTACCATCAGGACTCAGCTTTTGAAGCAAATTCAGAATGTATTCCTGATCGTATTCTGTTTTATATTCAGTACTGGTCATAAAGCAGGCTTCAGTAATGTTAGGAAGTATAATGTCTGCCTGTGAGCAAAGCGTGCTCATTTCATGAGCATAGTTCATATCAAAAATAGAATAAAGCGCGCCATTATCTGCCATAGCAGGGTCAATGATTTTCTTTCCGCCCACTTTTAAACATTTTTCGGCAATATCTTTGACATAATCAATTTGCTGAATACTTCCAAGATAACCTGTATAGATTGCATCAAACTGAATTCCTTCTTTGACCCAATGATCTGCAATAGCAGGTATATCATCACTTAAATCTCTGAATGTAAAGCCTTTGAATCCAGCGGTATGTGTAGAAAGCACAGCGGAAGGCAGAATTGCTGTTTCAATGCCGCAGGCAGATAAAATAGGAAGTGCAACAGTTAAAGAACATTGTCCTACACACGAGATATCTTGAATCGTTAAAATACGAGAATCATTCATAAGTATAAACCTCCATGTAAATCTACTTCAATTGTATGCTTTTTTGTATTTGTGTCAACGAGGCTAGTCTGCGTTTGTGATAAATCGCTCTTTTGGAAGAGTTTGCAGGACATGAAGTCCAAAAGCTTCAGCTTTTTCTTCCAGTTCTCTGATTTTGCTTGGGTATATGTGTTCTGGTCTATGGGCATCCGAATTGATTAAGTAGTTTAATTTGTAATCTTTAGAGAGCTTCAGCATTTCCCAGTTTGGATAAGGTCGATTTGAATGGTATCCAAGTCCGTTGATTTCAATAGGTATATTTAATTCTTCACAAACTTGGAAGATCTTTCTCATTG
>JAFQKG010000163.1 GCA_017397025.1 Erysipelotrichaceae bacterium
TGAATGTCCATGCCATGAACCTGATCCTTATTATGGACCAGATTGGGGTGGCGATGGCGATGACTATATTCCAAAAGGATAATCCAGTTTATGAATACAGTGAATAAATCACATTTGATCGCAGGTTTCTTTCGGTACCATCGAGAAAAATTGAATTATTCGTTACGAGGGCTAGTGGGCAGCGGCAGTGTCGTTGAACTTAGCTCTTTAAGTGATTTTGAACATGGCAAACGCCAGCTTCGTGAAGACCAGCTTGTCTATTTGTTTAAGTTGATTGGATACGATTATTACGAAGTCATCAATGCGTATGATTTTGAAAAAGAGTACCATCAAATTATGGAATGGATTTATCTTGGCGAAATTAAACGTGCTGAAGATTTATATATGAAATGCATTCAGAATAATGTATTCAATTCTTTGGGGTGTATTTCTTTTTGTTTATTAGGATATACAATTGGGGCTATCCGAAACAACATCAATTTTAATGATTTCTTAATTGAAAAGTGCGATTCTCTACTTAGTAGTGATCAAATTGCTATAGTTAATATTTCAAAGGTTAATAATATGATTCATCATGGTCGATTTAGTGCTGCACTTGAAATTCTAAAGAATGCAGAACAGCTAACCTATGAACCTAAACTTCGTGCATGGATCATGCATCAATATGGCAGAGTGTATGGCTTGTCAGGGAATTATGCAGAGGCTATGGTTGCTTTACTTGAAGCAAAACAAAGGTATGGGGAATATTTAGGGATTATTCGAATGATTCAAGTGAATTTGAACTTAGGGAATGTATATATTTCTACAAAATCATATGCTAAAGCCGAAGAATCCTATTTGATTGCTTATGAACGTGCATTGATGTTGAAAGAGTCAACTGGGTTATTAACGAAGTGCTTTAATAGTTTGTGCTGGCTGTATTTTGATAGAAATCAGTATGATAAATTAAAAGAAGTTATTGATGATATGCCTGATAATTTAGTAGAAAGTGAAAATACATTGTTTATCTTAGCGTGGGCTTATTATAAACTTGGATTGGTTGATGAATGTGTTAAATATTGCAAAGAAGCACGAAATAAATATTTAGATAGAGAGTATCCTCAAGTTGTGTTTACCTATATCGAAAATGCAGCATTGGGTAAAAAGACTGGTCAGGATGCTTTGTTGAAGAAAGCTATCACTATGAAAGATTATGAACATAATCAGATGATTGATGATCTTTTTACTAGGGAACTGATCGACATCTACGAACGTCGTAAAAATTATGAAAAAGCCTTTAAATATGCGAAAAAACTCTTGAATCGATAGGGGAATTTGTGTATATTATAGGTGCATACAAAAAAGGGAGCGGAAAAACCGCTCCTTCAATTTTGTTTCAAGGAGAGGAATATGGATCAAATTGAGAAGATTGTAGAGTGTATCAGCCCGATTCTTGATGAAGCCGCTGTTTCATTGTATGAAGCGAAGTGGACAAGTCAGGGAAAAAACAAAGTGCTTCAGATTGCGATTATGCATGAAGATGGCACAATGGATCTGGAAACTTGTGCGACAGTGTCTGAGAAGATTTCTGAGATGCTGGATGCCAAAGACATCATAAGCTTTGAGTATTTTCTGGAAATCTGTTCCCCTGGGGCAGAAAGAAAGCTGAGAAGCCATGATGAAATTGTTTCTTCGACAGGGAAGCATGTGTTTGTTCGTTTTAAGAAAGCTGTTAAGTCAATGAATGAAGTGACTGGCGATCTTGAAAAAGTAGATGGAAATGAACTGACGATTGCTTATCGTGACAAAGCTATTGTAAGACGACTGACATGCAATGAAGATAATATTGATTTGATTCGTCTTGCAGTCAAACTGTAATTGAATAAGGAGAAAAAGAAAATGGATTTTAAAGCGATTTACAGAGCAATGAATCAATTGGAAGACAATCGCAAGATTTCAAAGGAAATCGTGATTGAAGCTCTGAAAGAAGCCATGGCAAAAGCTTACCGCAAACATATTGATATTCCTGATGTACAGGTTCGTGTTGAGATCAATGAAAAGAACGGTGAAATGAAGCTGTTTCAGCAGTACACTGTTGTTGAAGAAGTAGAAGATGATGAACTGGAAATTTCACTTGCTGAAGTGAAGCGTATGGGGCTTTCTCTTGAATTGGGTGAGTTCTATGAAAAGCAGCAGCCAATTGATGATCTTGGACGTGCAGCTGCACTTCTGGCAAAGAATGTCATGAAGCAGAAGATTCGTGAAGCTGAAAAACAGGCTGTCTATGATGAATACATCGATCTTTTGGATGAAATGGTCATTGGTCTGATTGAAAGTGTTGAAGAAAAGTTTGTTGTCGTCAATTTGGGCAAGACAATGGCATTGATGCCTCGTGCTGCACAGATTCCAAATGAAATCTACCGTGAAGGTCAGAACATTCGAGTTGTCATCACAGAATGCAACAAGGAAACAAAGGGTGCACAGGTTCTGGTCTCTCGTGCAGATGCTAAGCTTGTAAAGCGTTTGTTTGAACGTGAAGTTCCAGAAATTTATGAAGGTGTTGTTGAAATCAAGGCAATTGCCCGTGAAGCTGGTGAGCGCTGCAAAATGGCAGTGTATTCATCTGATCCAAATGTAGATCCAATTGGTGCATGCATTGGTCCACGCGGATCACGTGTTTCTGCCATCATTGAAGAGCTGCATGGTGAAAAGATCGACATCTTTGAATGGAGTGAAAATGTACAGGAACTGATTAAGAATGCACTGGCTCCTGCGCAGGTGCTTGGTGTGATTCCATCTGCTGACAAGAAGTCACTGATGGTCATTGTTGATGATAATCAGTTGTCTTTGGCAATTGGTAAAAAGGGTAAGAATGCTCGATTGGCTGTAAAGCTGACTGGCAAGAAGATTGATATCAAGACTCGTACAGAAGTAGAAGAAAATGGTATTGACTGGAAGCTGGCAATGATTGAATTTGCGGCTGAACAGCAGCGTCTGGCTCGTGAAAAAGCTGCAGCTAAGAGACTTGAAGAACTGGCTGCTCAGGCAGAAGAAGCTGAAGAAACAGTGGAAGAAGCTGTGGAAACAATCGAAGAAACTGTTGAAAGTGTTGTTGAAGCAGTGGAAGAAAAGGTTGAAGAAGTCGTTGAAACTGTGAAGGAAACAGTAGCTAAAGTGGTTGAAACTGTCAAAGAAGCAGTGGAAGAAAAAACTGAAGAACCTGCAAAACGTGTTAAGAAGCCTGTTGTCAAGAAAGATACTTATGTATCTAAATTTGAAAAGATTTTTGATAGCAAGCCTGCACAGAGCGAAGCTGCTCCTAAGCGCCGCAAGAACAAACAGGATGAAGATCGCAAGCTGCGTCCTGCTGAACTGAAGAAAGACAAAGATTATGAATTCAAGCCAATTTATTCTGAAGAAGAATTGGAAGAAATCAAGCGTAATGAAGAAGTCGACGAATATGAATTCTATGATGACATTGATTACGATGAATTCGATGAATTCTATGACGAAGACTAATTAAAAGAAAGGATTTGATTCAATGAAGAAAATCCCGATGAGAAAATGTGTAGCTACGGGCGAGCAGTGTCCTAAAAAGGAACTGCTTCGCATCGTTCGCACTCCTGAAGGTACAGTTTGCGTAGATACAACTGGAAAGGCCAACGGGAGAGGGGCATATCTGAAAAAGAGCATGGAAGCGCTGGAAGCAGCGAAAAAGAAAAATGTGCTCTCACGTGCACTCGAATGCAATGTGACAGAAGATGTCTACGAAGAAATCAGGAAGGTTATTGCTGGTGAATAAGGCACTCAATCTTCTTGGCCTTGCCTGTCGTGCAAGAAAAACCAGTACTGGTGAAACCTGCATGCATGCAGTGACATCGAGAAAGGCCTGTGTGGTCTTTCTGGCAACAGATGCCTCAGATAGAACAAAAGACAAGGTGCTTCATACCTGCAATTCGTGTGGCGTGCCTTGTGTCAATGAATTCAGTTCACTTGAAATCAGCAGTGCGATTGGCTCTTATGGCCGCATGATGATTTCAGTCAATGATGCTGGATTTGCGAAACAAATCTTGAATTGCTTGAAATGAGGTGGAATTATGGCGAAGCCGCAGAATAAGAAAAAGACGGGAAACAACAATAAGCGACCTAACAATAACCATCGTTCTAACAATGGGAACAATCACCGCTTCCACTCCCGCGCTGAAGCAGTGACTGCAATCACTTATGAAGAAGGTATTACTGTTTCTGAACTTGCAGCCAAGTGCAATAAAAATGCAAGTGATATCATCAAGCTGCTTTTCATGTTAGGAAAGATGGTTACCATCAACAGCAACCTCGATGATGAAATGGTTGGTTTAGTTTGCCTGGAATGGGGAATTGATGCAACCAAAGAAATTCCTGTGGATGAAGATTCACTGGAAGACAATGAAGTAGATGATCCAGAAAATCTGGAAGAAAGACCTCCAATTGTAACTATCATGGGACATGTTGACCATGGTAAGACGACACTTTTGGATACAATTCGTAAGACACGTGTTGTTGATGGTGAATTTGGTGGAATTACTCAGCACATTGGTGCTTATCAGGTTTCTGTACAGGGAAGAAAGGTAACTTTCCTGGATACTCCTGGTCATGAAGCGTTCACTGCCATGCGTGCACGTGGTGCTAAGGTCACTGACCTGTGCATCATTGTTGTTGCAGCTGATGATGGAGTAATGCCTCAGACAAAGGAAGCTGTTGACCATGCTAAGGCTGCTGGTGTTCCTATTATTGTTGCAGTCAATAAGATGGACAAGCCAACAGCTAATCCTGATCGTGTCATGAATGAAATGAGTGATTTGGGAATTATGCCTGAAGAATGGGGCGGAGATACAATCTTTGTACGCTGTTCTGCAAAACAGGGCGAAGGCATTCAGGATATTCTGGAAACAATTCTGGTTGTTTCTGAAGTACAGGAGCTCAAGGCAAATCCAAATCGTATGGCAACCGCAACTGTAATTGAAGCGAAGCTTGACAAGGGCCGCGGTCCTGTAACTACTCTTTTGATTCAAAATGGTACACTTCATACTGGAGATGCCATCGTTGTTGGAGCATGCTTTGGCCGTGTTCGTAAAATGGTGGATGACAGAGGACGTGAAATCAAGTCTGCTGGTCCTGCAACACCAGTCGAAATCATTGGTTTGAATGATGTTCCTATTGCTGGGGATCTGGCAAAGGCATTTGAATCTGAAAAACAGGCTCGTGCTGTTGCAGAACGTCGTGCTCAGGCAAAAATTGAACAGGAACGCCGTTCTTCAAGTGCGATGTCTCTGGATGATTTGGCTCGTCAGATTGAAAGCGGAGATGTACAGGAAATTCCTGTCATCGTTAAGGCTGACGTACAGGGTTCTGCAGAAGCAGTCAAAGCTTCTTTGGAAAAACTGGAAGTTTCTGGTGTGAAAGTCAATGTTATTCGCTCTACTGCTGGTGCAATTTCAGAATCTGATATTATGCTGGCAAGTGCATCAAAGGCTGTTATTTATGGATTTAATGTTCGTCCAGATGCCAATGTTCGTAAGAAGGCAGAAGAAGAGGGTGTAGAAATTCGACTGCATACAATCATCTATAAGGCTTTGGAAGAAATGGAACTTGCAATGAAGGGGATGCTTGCACCTGTTTATGAAGAAGTTGTCATTGGACAGGCTACAGTTCGTCAGACCTTCAAAGTTTCCAAGGTGGGAACAATTGCCGGATGTATGGTTAACGATGGAAAAATCGTTAAAGAATGTGGTGTGCGTTTGATTCGTAATGGTATTGTCATTTACACTGGTAAGCTGGGTTCACTCAAGCGTTTCCAAAATGATGCTAAAGAAGTTTCTTCTGGCTATGAATGCGGTCTGACGATTGAAAACTTCAACGACATCAAGGAAGATGACATCATTGAAGCATATCAGGATCAGGTAGTTCCTCAGGCTTAAGGAGGACTGCTAGTATGGCAATCAAACAGGAAAGAATGAATCAGATCATTCTGAAAGAAGTAACGCAGATTATTCAGTTTGAACTAAAGGATCCTAGTGTTGGCTTTGTAACAATTACAGATGTCAATGTGACCAATGATTTCTCTTATGCTACAGTGTATGTGAGCTTTCTAGGTAAGGAAGAACGCAATGCGGCTGGACTAAAAGCTTTGAATCGTTCAAAAGGATTCATTCGTTCAACACTTGCTAAGCGTTTGACTATTCGCAAGACTCCAGAGCTTATCTTTAAACTGGATAAGTCACTGGAACAGGGAAAGCGCATTGAAACTCTGATTCAATCGATTAAAAAAGATTAAAAGAAAAGCCAGATTGCTGAAAAGCAGTCTGGCTTTTAAAATACATTTTTTAAACGTGAGAGATAGCTGTATTCTCTAAAACGAGCGATCTTGACGTGTTTTTGAGAGTTTTTCATTGTGATGCCAGTACACTGGTCAACAGGCATGGATTTATGATCATAACAAAGCAAGGTATGATGGAAGCTTTCTGGTTTGACATAAATGACAGCATCTTCTTTAAGAATAAGACTTGATCCTAGCGAACGATGTTTCCAATGGTGCAGTCCCATGATTTCACTCAGCTGTAAAAGAGGCAGACCATGTTGAATGATGGCCCCTCCTAAAGAGCGATTGATGGCTGTTGATCCGATTTGTGTGCATAAACAGATTCCTGATCCTTTGAATGTTTCAAAAAATTCATCGTTGATGGAAAGATCTAGTGTCAATGTATTGGCAATGTTTTCAATTCTTGCTTCATTGAAGGCATAGACAGTTTGATTTTTACCCTCCAGTGTGATTTCTAACAGTGGATAGGAATGTACATGAGGCTGTTCAGATTTGAATTTTTCAAGCAAATCGTCCAGTTCTTCTTTTTGATGATCACACATAAAGCCTAAGGTTCCGGTATGAATTCCAATGAATTGAATCGATTCAAGATGATCTATATACTGATGAATAGCTTTTAAAAAGGTTCCATCACCGCCAACGACAAACACGGTTTCTGGATTCAGTTCATCATAAATATATTCATTTGATGCCAAGGTCAAGCATATTTTTTCCTTGAGTGTTAAAGAAAGTTCATCTTCTCTTGTAATGACTGTATAGTTCATGTTTTCACATCCTTGTGTGTATTATACACTTTTTTTAATCAATTTGAAATGCTTGAAGATGCCAAGAGTTGCTAGATTATGATAGAATGAATTCAGGAGGGCATAGATATGAAGAAAGCAGCATTTTATCAGGGAACAATTGTTTTAGTACCGGATGAATTTGACTCTTTTACTTCTTTTGTTGAAGACGTGAAGAAACATCCTATGCAGGTCTTGGTAACGCTTCATGAAAAAGATTGTCTTGCCCCATATTTCTTGCAGGAACATTGTGAAATCAAAACATTGATGATTTCACATCCTGATGAACTGATTGAAATTGAAGCCGATGTATTGACTGAAAAAGAATATGATGATAGGCTCCACGAAAAAATGAAAGAGCTGCGCATTGATTCATCGCTTTCTAAAATTAAAAAAACGATGACTTTGGATGGAACATTTGAAAGAGAATACAGTGTACAGTGTTATTGGGAAGCTATTCAGGAATTCTGGAAGCTGTTTAAGAAAGAAGAAGAATTGATGCGTCAATCCATGTCTGACTCTTGTGAACAAAATGATCATCTTCGTATGCTTCTTTTGACATGCTGCGGCATCCCTTATAATCAGTGCCGTGTGTATGTGAGAAAATTTAAAAAGAAACATGTGATGATGATTACCTGTCTTGCAGATTCTTTGTATCAGATTTTAGTTGATGCTGTGATTCATCATTCACCATCTGAATTGAATCAGAACTGGGAGTTTTATGGATTTCTTCCTCGTCAAGTGTATCAGTATGTACCTTCTCAAGAGGATTATGATGCTTCACACCATCCATGCCATCTCAATGTCAAAAAAACAGAGTTTGATCATCTTCGCTATGACATTGAGTTTGAGATTGAACCTAGTTCACATTTTGCATTTGCCTGTGAAGAAAATTATCTATACATGTGTTCAATTCTTGGAGAAAATCTGTTTCATGCAGTAGTACATAGCTTTTCCTGGAATGCAACTAAGGAAAGGCAGGGACAGTCAGTGGATGATTTTTATCTGATGCTGATGAAATCTTTTCAGCCTCTTTTACTGATGAAGCTTGCTGGTCATATGCATCAGATTGGACTTCGATTGAAAAAGCAGGAAACATTCAGGGAGCGCAGTTTTGATCAGCATATCATTACTCGTTGTGTTGAATGCACTGACTGGTTTGTGCTTGAAAAGCCTTCAGTTGATTTGGATGCGCTTCAGATGGAATTGAATGTTGTCTTTTCAACACTTGTTTTTGAACTTCATGAAGATGAGGACAAAGAGATACAGCGGCGTGAGATACTTTTAAAACTGATGAAGCTTTTGGTTGAGAACAGTTATGTTGAAATCATTGATTATTGTATTTCAAATGATCGAATTGATGTCGATTTAATGACTTTTGATGCTGCAGGATTGTTTAATTTATTAAGAAAGAATGCACCTTTGTTTGAGAAATACAGCTGCAGATATGATGAATATACTGTAGAGAGCTGCAATCGCTATCAGGTGTCTTACACTATGAAAAAGAAAAAAATGGAGTTTAA
Source organism: Erysipelotrichaceae bacterium (assembly GCA_017397025.1). GTDB lineage: Bacteria > Bacillota_I > Bacilli_A > Erysipelotrichales > Erysipelotrichaceae > RGIG1896. The sequence goes on from JAFQKG010000163.1 coordinate 8,643, forward strand.
TCAGCTTCATTAACAGTAGATTTGATTACCTATTGTCTGAAAATAGAGCTATAATGAGTATGTTTGTGGAGGGATAGAAATGTTTCAGATTGTAAAATGTAAATTGCTTGCAGATAAGATTTATCTCATGGATGTCAAAGCTCCGCGTGTTGCGAAAAGATGTCTGCCTGGGCAGTTTGTTATTGTAAAAATGGATGAAAAGGGAGAACGCATTCCTTTGACAATTTGTGATTATGATCGTGAAAAAGAAACTGTTACGATTGTCTTTCAAATTGCAGGAGCTTCAACTTATAAGATGAGTCAATTGAAAGAAGGAGACTCATTTCAGGATTTTGTAGGTCCTTTGGGACGTGCCAGTGAGCTTTGCGAAGAAAGCATTGAATCCTTGAAACAGAAAAAGATTTTGTTTGTTGCTGGGGGAGTTGGTGCTGCACCAGTGTATCCTCAGGTAAAATATCTTCATGGACTGGGCGTTGACGCTGATGTGATCTGCGGTTCAAAGACAAAAGATTTATTGATTCTTGAAGAAGAAATGAGAGCAGTTAGTGCAAACTATTATCCTTGTACAGATGATGGCTCTTATGGTCATGCTGGTCTTGTTACAGGGAAAATTGAAGCTTTAGTCAATGAAGGAAAACAATATGATCTTGTGGTGGCGATTGGCCCGGTCATCATGATGAAATTTGTTTCGCTTGTTACAAAAAAATTAGGAATTAAAACGATTGTCAGCATGAATCCTATTATGGTTGATGGAACTGGCATGTGTGGTGCATGTCGTCTTCAGGTTGGAAATGAAGTGAAATTTGCATGTGTAGATGGTCCTGAATTTGATGGACATCTGGTTGATTTTGATCAGGCGATGGCACGGCAGCGTATCTACAAAACTCTGGAAGGACGCGCAATGCTGAAGGAAATTGAAGGTGAAACGCATCATGGCGGATGCGGTCATTGCGGAGGTGAACACTAATGGATGTTTTAAAAAGAATACCTGTTGCTGAACAGGATCCTGAAATCCGTGCACATAATTTTGATGAAGTTTGTCTAGGCTATACTAAAGAGGAGGCAATGAAGGAAGCGCAGCGCTGCATTGGCTGTAAAAATGCGCAGTGTATCAAAGGCTGTCCTGTAGCTATTCAGATTCCTGATTTTATCGCAAAAATCAAAGAAGGAAACTTTGAAGAAGCATATCATGTTATTAGTGAATCCTCTTCACTTCCTGCTGTTTGCGGACGTGTTTGTCCTCAGGAAAATCAGTGTGAAGGCAAGTGCATTCGCGGTATTAAAGGTGATGCAATCTCTATTGGTAAGCTGGAACGCTTTGTTGCCGATTATGCGCTTGAACATGATTTAATGCCTTCAAAACCTGAGTCATTTTTAGGAAAAAAAGTGGCTGTGATTGGGTCAGGTCCGGCAGGATTAACCTGTGCTGGCGATCTAGCAAAACTTGGCTATCAGGTGACAGTTTTTGAAGCACTTCATGAACTTGGCGGTGTGCTTGTCTATGGTATTCCTGAATTCCGTCTGCCAAAGCATCGTGTTGTGGCAAAAGAAATTCAGAAATTGAAATCGCTTGGTGTTCAGTTTGAAACCAATGTGATTGTGGGCAAGTCAGTGACAATTGATGAACTGTTTGAAGAAGGCTTTGATGCAGTCTTTGTAGGATCAGGTGCAGGTCTTCCTAAATTTATGGGAATACCTGGAGAAAATGCCAATGGCGTGTATTCTGCCAATGAATATCTGACTCGCAGCAATTTAATGAAAGCATGCAATGATGAGTATGATACTCCTATGATTGCAGGCAAGAAAGTTGCAGTTGTCGGTGGAGGAAATGTTGCGATGGATGCTGCACGTACTGCACTTCGTCTTGGTGCTGAAGTTCACATTGTTTATCGTCGTTCAGAAGCTGAACTTCCTGCTCGTGCAGAAGAAGTTCATCATGCCAAAGAAGAAGGGATTGTCTTTGATCTTTTGACCAATCCCGTTGAAATTTTGGTTGATGATATCGGAAATGTTAAAGCTATGAAATGTGTGAAAATGGTTCTGGGAGAACCTGATGCTTCAGGAAGAAGAAGACCTGTCGTTCAGCCGGGATCAGAATTTGATATGGAAGTAGATACAGTTATCATGTCACTTGGTACTTCTCCTAATCCACTGATTTCTTCAACTACAGAAGGTCTTGAAGTTTCTAAATGGAAATGTATTGTTGCGGATGAATCAGGACGTACATCAAAATCTGGCGTGTATGCTGGAGGGGATGCAGTGACAGGTGCTGCTACTGTGATTCTTGCAATGGGTGCTGGTAAGCAGGCAGCTAGTGCAATTCATGAAGATTTAAAATCAAAATAAGAATTTGGTGCAGAGATTCTGCACTTTTTTTTTCGTTTTATCGAAACATCTTGACTGTTAAAACTTTCACAAGTATAATTCATTAGAATGTATCTTGAACATTGGGTAAGGTGCTTAGTGCACCTTATTTTGATAGATGAAATGTCTTTTAGCTAGTTTTAATAGTTAATTCTTTCACTTTTTTTGGTTTCATTGATGTAAGTGATGACTTATGGTATAACTAAATTGAAAAACTGGCAAAAATTGTGAAGAAAGTCAGGTGATGAACATGGTGATTGTAGAAATCTGTGTAGGAAGTGCATGCTACGTCAAAGGCAGCAATCAGGTGGTTGCTTCATTAAAACAGATGATCAAGGACCATCATTGGGAAGATAAAGTAACATTGAAAGGTTCATTTTGCATGGGAATGTGCAATCAGGGTCTTGGAGTTCGTGTTGCTGGAAAACAGTTGACTGGACTTCATTTAGGAAATGCTGTTGAAATTCTTGAAAAGGAAATCAGTGAGGTGGTTTCATGAGCAAGTACATAAAATTATCTGAATCCAACTGTCGCAATTGTCTTAGATGTGTCAGAGTCTGTCCTACAAAAGCGATGACCTATGTCAATCATCAGCCATCGATTATTGAAAGTGAATGTATTTTATGTGGCAAATGTTTTGTCGTCTGTCCTCATTCTGCCAAGAAAATCAGTTCTTCTTTGCCGTTGATTAAAAAGTGGCTGAAAGATGGCGAAAAAGTGATTGTCAGTGTTGCGCCTAGTTTTGCTGCTGTTTGGCCAAATTATAAAACACTTGAAAAAGCACTCTTAAAACTTGGTTTTTATGATGTCCAGGAAACAGCTTTAGGGGCTAAGATTGTTTCCGAAGCCTATACTAAGCTTTTGAAAGAGAAGAAGATGAAAAACATCATCTCGACCTGCTGCCCAGCAGTGGTCTCTTTGGTGGAAAAAGAATTTCCTGATCTTGTTGATCAGCTGGCTCCAGTTGTATCTCCAATGATTGCTCATGGTAAAAAAATCAAACAGGATCATCCTGATGCAAAGGTTGTATTTTTAACTCCTTGCATTGCAAAGCAAAAAGAAGCTGAAGATCCGCGATTTAAGGGGATTATTGATGCCACATTGACGATGCCAGATCTTAAAAACTGGTTCTCCGGCATTGAAATGGAAGATGTAAATGAGGACTGGGAAGATTTTGATGGCCAGATCACTCGCATTTATCCTACTCCAGGAGGAGTTTTAAAAACACTTGCCCGTAATCTGACTTCCTATAAGCTTGTCAATGTTGAAGGAATTGATCGTGTTAAACGCACGTTGACTTCAATGCAGGATGGCACTTTGGAAGGATATTTCTTTGAAATGAGCAGCTGTGAAGAAAGCTGTCTTGGAGGACCATTGGTGTTCCATATTGAACATAATGAATGGCTTGCTCAAAGTGTGATTCGTGATCATGTTGATGTCAATGACAAAATTAAAGAGTCTGATCCTGCAGTTGATGTCAAAGCCTGCTGGCAGGCGGAAGAACTTCCACGTTTTCATCATTCAGAAGCAGAAATTCAGGATATTCTTTATTTGATGGGGAAAACCAATCGCAGCAAGGAACATGACTGCGGTGCCTGCGGGTATGAAACATGCAGAGACAAGGCAATTGCAGTTTTAGAGGGCAAGGCAGATCCTAAACTTTGTCTTCCAAATGCACTTGAAAATGCCCAGTCGATGTCCAATCTTATTATAGAGAATACACCAAACGGGATTATTGTGATGGACAAGGATTACAACATTCGAGAAATTAATCCTGTTGCACGCCATATGCTGCGTTTAGATGATTTGAATCCAATAGGATTGCCTGTGATGTCTGTGTTGCCTTGTGAAGAACTTGAAAAAATGCTTCATACTAATCAGCGCACTCAGTATTTGACGTATCATTATGATCAGTATGGTCTTCTTTTGAGTCATGCGCTTACAAAACTGGATGATGAACAGATGAGTTTTTTGATTTTGATGGATCTGACAGTTGAAGAAACCAAAGAAAAGGTCATCAAAAAGATGAAGCAGCAGACACTTGAAATTACGCAGAATGTCATTGATGAACAAATGAGGGCAGTACAGGAAATCGCCAGTCTTTTAGGTGAAACAACTGCCAAATCAAAAGTAGCTTTGACAAAGCTGATGAAAGCGATGCAGGAAAATGATTAAGAATGAACGAGTGCATGTGGAGTGCTATGCCAGATCGCTTCATAAGTACAATGAAGAATTATGCGGTGATAAAGTAGAAATCCGCAGAAATGATGAGTCCTGCATCATGGTTCTGGCAGATGGTCTTGGCAGCGGAGTAAAGGCCAACATTTTATCCACGCTGACCAGTACGATCATTTCAGAAATGATCAAGGAAGGGGCCGGCATTGATGAGGTTGTAGAAACGATTACTGCAACGCTTCCAGAATGTCAGGAACGTCATGTTGCCTATTCCACCTTTACAATTATGCAGGTGTTCTATGATGGTACTGTCAAACTGGTTGAGTTTGATAATCCAGAAACGATTGTTCTGCGTAACAAGCGTGCATTGGATCTGCCTCGCAAGATTGTGAAAATGGGGAATCGTACCATTAAGCTTTGTGAGTTTAAGTCTGTTCCAAACGACTTCATCTTGTTTTTCAGTGATGGCATCATTCATGCAGGAATTGGAAGTATCTTGAATCTGGATTGGGATCATCAGCAGGTAAAGGAACATATGCTGGATTATTATCGCATTACAGATAGTGCAAAAGATGTCACTCAGATACTTTTAGCAACGATCAATGATTTGTATCAAGGACACTGCGGTGATGATTCAACGGTCGCAACTGCAAAAATTGTGCCAGCTAGAGAAAGCTGTGTCATGGTTGGGCCGCCAATTAAAAAAGAAGATGATGTTACTGTGGTCAATCGTCTGGTTCGTGCCAATGGAAAGAAAATCTGCTGCGGAGGAACGACCAGTCAGATTGTTTCTCGAGTGACTGGACGTGAAATGACTATGGGTTCACTTGAATCTCTGGTTGCAGATGTTCCGCCGATGGCATATATCAATGGGATTGACTTAGTAACTGAGGGAGTATTAACACTTCAAAAAGTCAATGCGACACTGGCTGAGTGTCGCAGAAATCAGCACTTTATGGATGAACTGCTGTTTGCTAGGGGAGATGATGGCGCCAGTCGCATGGCTTGCATGCTTCTGGAGGAATGTACACGAATTACATTTCTGGTTGGATGTTCTGATAACCCAGCGCATCAGTCAATTGCTTACTCAACAATTTCACTGAATGCTAAAAAACGTTTGATTGAAAAAATGGCAGACAATCTGGAAGCATTGGGTAAAATTGTTTCTATCGAATATTACTAGGAGGATTTATGATGGAAAAACTGAATCAGAAAAGCATCGAAATCATTGATGCAATTGTTGCAAAGCACACAGGAAGACCAGGTCCAGTCAAACTGATGCTTCATGATGTGCAGCATGAACTTGGCTACATTCCGTTTACTGCAATGGAAAAGATTGCAGTAGCTTCAGGTGTGTCTGCAGCTGAGGTGTATGGAGTGGTTACGTTTTATACTCAGTTTACAACAGAACCAAAGGGAAAACATGTCATCAATGTCTGCATGGGAACTGCCTGCTATGTCAAGGGAGCTCAGGCTTTGATTGATCGTGTTACTGAGCTGACAGGTGCAAAAGTCAATGGGACTAGTGCCGATGGTCTTTTCTCACTGGATGCTACTCGCTGTCTGGGGGCATGCGGGCTGGCTCCAGTTGCAATTATTGATGATAAAGTATATGGCAATGCAACAGAAAGTACAGCAGTTGAAGATGTCATTCGTCAGATTCTTGCAACTGAACGTGCTGCTGCATGAGTGCAAGAGAACTTTTAAAAAAAATTGGAGCCAGAACACTTTATACATTTAATGAAGAACTTCTAGACAAAGAATATCAATTTGTCTTTGCGGCTGATCTGATGTCAGATGCACTGGCGATGATCAATGCCAATACCGACTCCACAATTTTACTGACTGGTCTTGCGAATGCACAGTCATTAAGAACTGCTGAAATGCTGGATATTTCCATGATTATTTATGTGCGTGGAAAACAGCTTTCTGAAACTGATCTTGAACTTGCAAAGGAAATGGAATTCAATCTCTTTTCTACAAATCTGACGATGTTTGAATGCTCTGGAGTTCTCTACCAGATGGGAATGAAAGCAGCAGGCAATGATTAAAGAAATCTATAAAGTAGAGAGAGAAGATTTCATCAACGCTGGCAAGGTTTCAAGCAAGATCAAAACTATATTGAAAGAACTTCAAGTTCCAGGAGCTCTTTTAAGGAAAATTGCAGTGGCGTGCTATGAAGCGGAAATCAACATGGTAATTCATTCCTACGGAGGAATAATCACACTGCATATTTCTGAAGACGGTCTTGTTCATCTTTTGTTTGAAGATACTGGACCTGGCATCAAGGATTTAAACGCTGCACTTACTCCTGGCTTTTCGACAGCTTCTGACAAAGCTAGAGAAATGGGATTTGGCGCAGGAATGGGTTTGCCCAACATTCGTCGTGTCAGTGAATTCTTTGATGTTAAAAGCTCTTCAGAAGGAACAACTTTGGATTTGAGGTGGCAGTTATGAGTTCTGTAATATCCTATACGCTTCATAACTGTCAGCGCTGTTTGAAGTGTCTGCAGGTTTGCCCAACACAGGCGATAGTAAAGCAGCACGATCGTGTACAAATCAAACATAAAAACTGTATCAATTGTGGAAGATGCATTCAAATGTGTCATAATCAGGGGCTTCATGCAAAAGGAAGTACGCTGAATGACATCGAAAATTATGATCATTCTGCTGTTTTAATCCCTAGCTCAATTTATGGACTTTGTCGAAATATCGATGATGTTCGTCATTTGTATGGAGCTCTTCGACAGTTAGGATTTGAGGAAATTGTCGATTTGAGCGATATTGAAGGAGCACTTTTAAACAAAGCAGTTGACCTGGCGCAAAACAGTGATGAACTTGTGATTTTGAGCAAGTGTTCCAGTACTGTTGGATTGATTGAACAGCAATATCCAATGTTATACAATCAGGTGCTATGGCTGAATGATGCATCTGAAATTGCAGCAAGAAGACTCAGAAAGAAACATGCTGGTCAGCACATTGGCATCTTTCTTCTGTGTGAATGTGCTGCTCATTTGGCAGAAGCCAAGTATCCTTATGGGAAAAAAGATTCTGAGGTGGATCATGCATTAAGCGTGGTAGATTTGTTTCCTAAAATCAGTGCCATGAAAGAGTTTTTTCCTGAAGATGTACAGTTATGTCCGCAAGGATTGATTAGCTCCTCTGTTCAGCTGATGAAAGAACATCTTCCATCATGGGTGATGATTCCTCATGGTCATGAACAATTAACTGCAGCGTTAGAGCTTGCTGAATTCAATCAGCTTTTTGACTATAAAATGATGATTCCACTGAGCTGCTTTAATGGCTGTCTTGGAGGCAGACTGCTTTGGGGAAATCCTTTCTCTTCAGAATCAAGCGTTGTTCATCTATTGAATTCTGCAAACAAACCTTGTGCGGAGATGAGTGAAGAAGAATGGTTTTTATAGGCTCCTGAAATTAAACGGGACAATGGCGGATCATTTAAAGAGCGAATTCATCGGTTCAATCGTCTTAATGAAATCATGGAACAGCTTCCTGGATTCAACTGCGGTGCTTGTGGATTTGCCAATTGCAGAGTGATGGCAGAAGAAATTTTCGAGGGAACA
>JAFQKG010000164.1 GCA_017397025.1 Erysipelotrichaceae bacterium
AACCTGCGAGTGCAATTTCCAGATTCCCATTACTAGCAACCGATGTAGAAATATTGGATACTTCTGGTGCAGTTGAAAGAACAAGCCATGCAAAAGTTGATGTAACCAGCATTGTAATGGACATCATAAAGAGAATTGCAGTAGTTGCAATCTTGCTTTTAACATGAATGAGTCTTTTCTTATATGCTCGAATATTACGCTGTGTCTCTCTCATGCTTCTGTACCTCCTTCATCTTCAATCGCAAAAAATGGAATTACTTCTTGTGATATATTCTGATTTTCAGCTGTCTTTTGAACAATCAATCTATAATTTCCTTCTGAAACATTCACATTTTCTTTGATACTGAGTGTGTAGCTGAGTGAATCGTCTGTTGATAGATCAAATAATGCATTCCATGAAATATCATAATAAGCATTATCGTATTTGCGTTGAACAGTAAACTGCAGATCCTCTACATTCACTTTGAATGTGATTGGCTGGTAATTGATAATTCCAGTACTTACTTCACTGACAGTTAACACTGGCAGTGATTCACTGGATTGCATCAATGACAGTTGTGTGAGCTCTGTCTCATTCAAGAAAAGTTTGAATGTGACTTCTTCATTGCTCAGTTTTTCTGTATCGCAGTAATCAATCCATACGGGTTGTTTGTTGTATTGTTTTAATGGAATTAAAATCGAATCTTCTTTAAGCAGTGTCAGCCAAGTTTCTCCCTGATCCAATGAATAATGCGTATTAGGTTTAAACAAAGGTTCTTTTAATTCAACGCATGTATCCAAATCACTTGTGATTTCTAACTTCACTGGCTCTTTATGGCTAAAAGAAGCTTCATTCAACGCAACCATCTGAACAACAGGAGTTTCACTGGTCTGTTTGATGGATTCTTTCAGCTTAAAGTGTGCTTTCAGTTCTTTGATAGTCTTTCCTTCTTCGTCCAGAATCTGCCAAGTCACAGTTGCATATCCTAATTCGATTTCTGGCTTAGCAGTTGGTGTTGGTTCTGGTGTCGGGGTTGGAGTCATTTCAGGAGTTCTGGTTGGCTCTGGTGTCTCAGTGCTTTCGGGTGTTTCAGTAGGTTCCACCGTTGATTCTGGTGTCGGTGTTACTACAGGCGTTTCGGTTGGCTCTGGTGTCTCAGTACTTTCGGGTGTTTCAGTAGGTTCTACTGTTGGTTCCGGTGTCGGTGTTGCTACAGGTGTTTCGGTTGGCTCTAGTGTCGGTGTACTTTCTGGTGTTTCTTCTAATGTGAAAGTTTGGATTGGAAGTTCCTGTGTTTCTTCCTCAGCTAATAAAAGCTGGACAGGTTCCTGTGTATCATTCACAGATTCTTCTGTGTTCTGTTCTTCTTCATTGATTTCTTCTTCGATGATGTTGCTGACAAGAGTCAGTGTCACCGAAGCTTCTTTTCCCAGTTCTAAATCTACATTTTTTTTGCTTAGTGTTGCTGAAATGGTATCATCTGAAACGGTTACAGATACTTTGCTGGAGGCATTCTGATTGGATAACATGGTGATTTCTGCAGTTTCATCCATAACATAAGTGACTTCTTCACTCTCTTTTAGTGTATTGCTTGATACACTAAGAGGATAATACTCTGCAATCAAATATCCTTTTGATACTTCTACTTCATAAGAAGCATCCAAAATCAACGCTTTTGCTAAAAGGTCATCATCAATCTTTTGTGCTTCCATCTTGAACATTTGTTTGGAATACTGATTTCCTGGCAAATGTAGCATCACTTCTCTGTTGTTTTCATCGTAAAAACGATATTCATAATAAGGCAGATAAGTAGAAACGAGTACACTTTCATAACGTGTTTTCATTCCACTTGCATCAATCACAACCAGTGTATACTGTCCCTGTGTGGTCGCATTCCATCTCAAAAAGAAGGACTGTTCATTGGCAGGAGGGGTTGTTTTTGAACGTGAGTTGGTGACATCAAAAGAGAGTGTATATACATCTTCAGAAGGCTCATAATCCCATTCTGAAAGAGTGTTGACATAATATGTCCCTGCTGTTCTTACTTCAAATGTGACATCACTTTGATGTTCAATGACATATCGGCAAAATGTTTCACCAATGCCGCTGATAAATAATCCTGAAAAAAGGAGGATAGTCGCAAGAAACAGAGTAAAAACCGTTTTACTTTTTTTCTGCATTCCTTCTCCTCCTTTCTTTGGATTGTTTTATTCTGCTTCAGAAGGTTCTGAAGCTGGTTTGTCAATAACTTGGTATTCAGTATCTGTTAGTTTCTTGATGATTTTTGATTCATCAACTGGCAGATAATCCCCTACATCACTACTGTATGTTCCATCATAAACAACAACTGAAACATGAGTACTGTCTGGCTGATACACTTGCAGTGCATCACCATGATGACTGATCAGATGTGTATCTTCACCTATGATTGTCACTTGGATGGTCTCATTTACATTCACCGCATAATTGTCTTCTATATAAAGTGCATCACCCGTATTGCTGAAACCACTATTGTTGTAGGCAGCCCCTTCATCTAGACCAATACCTTGAAGTGTGCTATTTTCAACTGTCACTTTTCCACCTTTGACTGCCAGACCAACATCTGCTATCAGTGTACTGTTTTTGACGAACAGACTACTTTGACTCATTGGATGGAAAATCGCAGCATACTTGCCTGTTAAAGATGAAGAAAGTACTTGAATATCCGTGCCATATCGATCAGCAGATCCATTTCCACCAATTGGAATGTAATCTTCACTGGTCAATGTTGAATTCTCGACAATCAGTGTTGCCTTTCTTGCAGATTTTTCACCGTTTCCTCGTAGCCATACAACAGAATCTGCAGTGGTAATCTGACACTGGCTGACATAGATATGACTGTCTTCTGTGCTGTTTTCATCGTGCACTTCAATTCCTGAATAGAAGCCTTCAACAATCAAGTTATCCATGTATATTTCTGAACTCACTGCGTTAATGAGTACCTGTTTCTCTTTCTGTGTTGTAATGGTTCCATCAATCAGGCCCAATGAGCTTCCAGAAGCAGTGTTGATTGTATCGGTGAGAGTGAGTGTGTGTCCATTCAAATCAAGCACGACATTGCTTCCTGATGGAATGGTAACTGCTTCTGCAATTTCCATGCTGTTTGTCAACTGGATGACACCATTTCCTGACTGTAGTGCATGAAGTAAATCTTCAGAAGAGCTGACATCAACTGCATTTTCATTGGCCTTTTGACCCGTCAAGATGATTCTTGCACTATAAGTGGCAGGCTGTTCTGACTGTGTGGTTCCAAGTGCGGTATCCACAAGATTGGCGTTATCAATTTCTTCTTTCGTACAAAGATAGATATAGACTCCTTCAGTTTCATTGACAACGATGTAGTTTGTTCCTTCTACAACTACAAATTCACTTCCAGGATAACCATCCTTGCTCAAATACTGTGTTGTTATAAAATCCTGTACGCTTTGACCATTGATGCTGACAAGCTGATGTGATTCATCATACACTGCCTGATTGGGATCATAGACAATCGGTTTCAAGTATTCATAACTTGTAAATTTCTTTTCTTCGTCCATTGTTCCTTTGACATAATAGCCGACAACATCGTAGACCCATTCCCATTTGATTGGATAATCATTAGAGTACGTTTCAGAAATCTGCAGTGTATGTCCTGGATAAACGGTGTACAAGTAGCTGTCCGTACTACTTAAGTAAATACGGTCCACTGTTTCTTCGTTTTTAGTGATTTGTTTGTCAACATAGAAGAAAATTCTAGGCTTCATGATTCCCATTGAAGATTTATCAATGTTGACATTCACGCCAATCGCACTCACATTAGTTGGTGAGGCCAGTCGATTGGCTTCATCGGAAACATTCGCCAAAGAAAGAGTGATGGTTCCACTGTCTCCTGGAGCTGCAAGGATGTTTCCGTCTGACATCGTCAATGATCCTTCAAAGACAAAGTCCCATGATTTTGCCTGAAACATCAAATCTGATGTATGTAAAATATTGCTGTACCATGCCACAGTTAAGGCAAAGCACATGATCACCGTCGTCACAATGGCAACTAAAGCCAGTGCTGCTTGACGTTTTACATTTTCTTTTGTTCGTTTTAATGCGGAATTAAGTTCTTCACTGTTCATTTTTTTCTTTTGTGTCAATTAAACCCAACTCCTCTCTTATTTCTTTTTTCAATCTTTCGATCATTTGTTCTTCTGTTTCTTCTTCAGGATTGCTTAAGCCAAGCTCTATTCTGATTTCCTGTTTCAAGCGCTGAATCATTTCTTCTTCACTTTCCCATACAACCTGTTTTTCAAGGCGCTTCAACTCTTTCATTTCTCGCTGTATAGAAGAAACACTTTCCTTCATCATCATGGTAGAAAGCAGTAAAACCGGCAAAACAATGCAGGAGAGAAAACCAATCTTTCCATTTAAGAAAGACACTGCATTCGCCAGTATATCTTCATCAGTGCTGTACCATTTGACTTTTCCAATGAGGTTATCAGCTGTGACATACAAAGGATCTGAGACCGTATTGGCATCTCCCTGTGTTGTCAATCGAAGGATTCCGTTGATTTCATCTATCGCTACAACACGATGTGTAATCACTTGTCCCATCATCATTGGATTGGTGGACTCAAAGCATACAATATCCATCACTTTGATGTCATCGATGGTTTCATCTTCGCATATAAGAAGGGATCCTGTCTTAATCGTTGGCTCCATACTTCCTGTCGCTACTTTAAATAAGCTGTAACCACTAAGCGTCACATATCCTTTTGTTGAAATCTGCATGACAACAGAAATCGTCAGAATAACGGTTGCCGTCAGCAAAACACCTGTGATGATTTCCAAAATCTGATATTTTTTCATCATGCACCTGTACTTCCTGCAAGTTCAAGACGAATCGCAATGCTTTGATTGGCTGCACTGCTATTGCAGTCCACATCCTGTCCTTCAATCCAGACAAACATACGAATACGCTGAGGCGTATTTTTCTTTAAGACTGCCATTTCTGAAGTGTTGATGGCATTGGTTTGACGCATCACGCTCACTTCATTGGCAGTTGCATAATCCATATGAGAGGCCATATACAAATCATATGTATTCTCAAACAATAGTCCTGCATAGACATACTGCAAATAGCTGTTGTTCAGTGTGTTTTGATAAAAATCATCAAGGGATGGATTGGATGAAGATTTCAGATAAGCCTGGTACATTTCATCAATTTTCAATGAACCATCGCTGTTTTTCATCCATCCGCATTCTGACTGCACAATCAGTCTTTCTGCAACATCTACAAACTGAGGATTGCCCTGTTCATCTAATCCCACTGGATGAGTAATCCAGTAATCTCCATTTTTTAATACAACAGATTGAAGTCCTTCATCTGTTGCAATGACAGAATGTCCTTCATTTGGATGAATCAGCCCATTCGGTTCATAAATCTGAAAGAACTTTTCTGATGTATCGTCATAAACACCACGAAGTGATTTGAATGCATCCTGATAATCAGCTGATGCAGCATAGGCACTCATATCTTCACTGGTCTCAACTACATTTTCGTTGACAAGAAAGCCAACACGAACACTTGATGAAAGTGTCGCATAGGAATCATCCAGATGATATCCAGTCTCATTTGTAAAATTTTTGATTGATTCTGGAAGTTGTACAACATAGCTTCCTGTTTCATCCTCATCTCCTGTACACAAACGAAGGAACACATTGTCCAAAGGTGAAACAACCCAGAAATCAAGCATAACATAGCCACCCTGTTCAGTATTCACATACTCACCAGTGATATCCTCTACAAACTGTGTGGTTATATTGCCCTGATCATCATAGATGGGAACAAACCAGTGTACTCCATCTGCAGTGGATACAGGTGACAGCAGTGCACCTTCCTTTGCAGAAAGTGACGCTGTAGAAGTAAAATCTCCAGGATAGTTCACAACAACACCTTCAATCGTTTCACTCACATTAGGTGCAATTTTAATGGATGTATCAACACCAATAGTGATTTTAATTCCTGAAAGCGCAGGTGAATCTGATAGTGTAAACCATGCAAAAGAAACACAAACCATCATGGACATGGAAATCAGCAAAAGCAGAAAGG
>JAFQKG010000165.1 GCA_017397025.1 Erysipelotrichaceae bacterium
ATTCGCGATGATGAAACTTTCAAAGTTCAGGTGCTGCCAGCTTATCGCCCAGACAAAGCAATGATTCTTGAAGCTCCTGGCTATGCAGACTATCTGAAAAAACTGGAAGCTACAGCAGGAAAAGAAATCCATTCTTTCAAAGATTTAATGAATGTGCTTGAAGAACGCATGGAATTCTTCCATGAAATGGGATGCCGTGCTTCTGACCATGCACTGATCAATGTCAATTATGCTGAAGCAACAGATGAAGAACTGGAAGCTATTTTCCAGAAAGCAAGAAAAGCAGAAAAACTCACTGAACTTGAAATCACTCAATTCAAATCTGCTTTCCTGCTGAATACCGCTAATGTATGTCATCGTCTTGACTGGGGCATGCAGCTGCATTATGGATGCATCCGCAACAACAACACACCAATGTTTGAAAAACTGGGACCAGATACCGGCTATGATGCCATCGCACCAGAACCAGCAACAAGAGAGCTGGGCAAACTGCTGAATGCACTTCACTGTGCAGGAAGTCTGCCTAAAACTGTATTGTATTCTTTGAATCCTACTGAAAACGCTGTGATCGTTACAACCATGCAGTGCTTCCAGGGCGGAGCAGCAGGCAAGATGCAGCAGGGTTCAGCATGGTGGTTCAATGATCACAAAAAAGGCATGATCGACCAGATGACAACACTGGCAGCCGATGGTGTTTTAGGTAATTTCATCGGTATGCTGACAGACTCAAGAAGCTTCCTCAGCTACACTCGTCATGAATATTTCAGAAGACTGCTGTGTGATTTGATCGGTCAGTATGTTGAAAATGGTGAATATCCAGATGACAAGGAACTGACTGAACGTTTAGTCAGAGACATCAGCTACAACAACGCTGTACGCTACTTCGGATTCAATCTGGAAACTGTTGAATAAACGACATAGGGATTCGCAACTGCGAATCCCTTTTCTTTACTTAAAATGTACTTTCAATAAATTCAATCAGTCCATCCACAACTTCATCTCGAATCGCAAGTTCATTGTGAATTTCATGACGATAGCCTGTATAAGCACGAGTCACTGTTTTGTTTCCTGAGCGCGCCAGAAGGTTAGCTACATGATACAGACCTTCACCATAGTTGCCGCATGGGTCCTGATCCCCAGCAATCAAATAAACTGGAATGTTTGATGGAACCATTGGTGCCCATTCTTCTGACTCAATAAAATGATACAGCTGAACAAAATCCCAAGGCAGTTCAAGAGTTGTATTGAATGTATTGAACATGTCATTGGCATGATCTTCAACCACTCTTAAATCATTGGCAATCCAGTCTGACGGACTGTTTGGGTTTTCAATACGATCTGTCATGCCACTGAAAACACGTCCAAACCATTCTCCTGCGCTTTGATATGGATCTTGTTCAAATGCAGCCTTAAATTCTTCATTCAGGTAGGCATCTTCACAGCCTTTCCACTGTGAGCACAGTCCGCAAAGAAGAAGTCCCTGCAGATCTTCGCCATAGTAAGCTGCATATGCCCTAGCCAGCATGCTTCCCCAGCTGTGTCCAAACACAAAATATGGCAGCTCTGGATATTCTTCTTTTGCAATATCATGAAGACTCTTTTCATCTTTAATGTACGTCATCCAGCCTCCAGAATGCGGATCTCCTAATGTACCTCCATCAACTCCTGTTTTGCCATGTCCCAGATGATCATCCGCAAACACAACATAGCCCGCCTGATTAAATTTTCCAATCATATGCAGATAGCGTCGAGAGTGTTCCCCATAGCCATGAATCAGCTGAATCACTCCTTTTGGTTTGCCGAGCGGAGAATATCTCCAGGCTTTGATGGTATCTCTTCCATTGTTGGAAGGAAAGCTGATTTCTTTGATTGACATAAGTAAACCCTCCTTATAACTCCATTATAATCTTTCGTTTTCTAAAAGAAAAGCATCCAATGGATGCTTTTAAGATAGACATGTCTTCAATGCTGAAAGTGCAGTTTCGATTTCCTCCAGTTCAGGATGCCATTTTCTTTCCCATTCCAATGAAAAATACCCACTGTACCCCTCTTGAATCATCGTCATCACAATTTCTTTGATTTGAAGTTCGCCTTTCCCAGGCAAAACCAGTGTTTGTCCAATGCAGTCTTTAAGATGAACATGGTGAATGTAAGGCTTCATCTTCTGGTAAAAATCCAGCCAGTTCTCTTTGATGACTGCATGAGTGTGATAAATATCCCAAATCAACCCAAAACTGTCCTGATATTCTATTTGATTGATCAGTTCTTCTAGCCTTTCTGCAGTGTTAAAATCACCATGTACTTCCAGATACACTTTGATGCCATATTTTTGTGCTTCTTGACAAACTCGATTCAATGCATCTGCAACTCTAGTGATGCATTCATGTTCTTCACCTTGAATCAAATTACCAAAGACACGAATGGCCTGAAAACCTATTTTTTCCGCAATAATAATTTCCTGAATTGCTTTTTCAATCATGATTTCACGTCTGTCATCATGAAACTTGCAGGATGTTCCTAAAACCAAAGGCTTGATGCCCGCTTCACGAAAATACCTCTTTGTACTTTCTGCCTTTTCATCTGAAAAATCTTCAATCGCTGCATTGTCCATAACAGAATTGATACCGCGTATTTCCAACGCATCCATTGAATAAGTTTTTGCCAACAAGACAATTTCATTCAATGACCGATCATGACATCCCAGCGTAGAAAAGCATTGATTTATTTTTTGCATGTTGACTCTTTTTCATTGATCCAGCATTTTAAAATCTGATTTGGAACTTCTTCATTTTTCTCTTCGATTATATCAATAAGGATCTTACCTGCACGATACCCTTCTTCATAGGCAGGCTGAACAATGGTTGTTACAGATGGAGATGCCAGTTCTGTCCATTCCAGTGAATCAAATCCAATCAAACCGAGCTGATGCGGCATCTGATGTTTCCACTGCTGCATGACTTTATACACTTTCGTTAACAGCCAGTTGTTGCAGACAAACACACAGACATCTTCGTGTGCACTGATAATTGGTGCAAGTTTTTGTTCAATTTCTTCTTCTGTTGTCGCAGCATCCGCAATCAGAAGATCATATTTATATCCCTTTAAGTCAAGACAGTCTGTCATGCCTCTATTTCTTTCAAGGCGAGTTCTGAGCACATATGGATCTGCAGTGACAATCACAAAATGACGATACCCTTTATCACACAGCATTTCTGTTGCCTCATAGACTGCTTCATAATTGTTGGTTTTTACCCAAAGACCCTGATGATTAGAGCTGTTAGGAGAATCAAAGAAAACCACTGGTTTTTCATAGCCTGAATTCATCCACATGGATTCAAAATCTACCGTTGGCTGTACAATAAAACCATCCACTCCCATGGCGCTCATAGATCGCACATATTGACGCTCGTGATCAATGTTATATCCACTTGACCCCACAATCAGCTGATAGCCGCGTTCTTTGGCATAGGTCTCTATTCCTTTGACAATCTGATTCGCAAAAGAATTAGTGATATCCCCAATAATCACTCCAAGAAGACGAGTCTGCTTAAAATTCAAAGAACGTGCTACAATACTTGGTTCATAACCAGTTTTCGAGATAGCTTTTTCGATGCGCAGACGAGTTTCATCTGACATCTTTTCGTGTTTACCATTCAAATAAAAAGAAACTGTTGTTTTAGAAACATTTGCTAGTTTTGCAATATCTGTAATTGTAATTCTGCTTTTCATGTCATCGCCTCATTTGCTAAACCAGTTTACATACTTTTATTATAGACTCAATATGAAGAAAGTCAAATTATTTGAAATATGCTTTGTTCCCTTGACAAAACACGACTGAATTGATAGATTATAGGTATACCGGTTTACTAAACCAAAGGAGAAAATTATGACTAATATTCTTAAGAGAATCCATGGCATCGGCATCGTTCCAGTTATCGCACTGGATAATGTTGAAGATGCTGCTCCGCTGGCTAAGGCCCTGTGCAATGGTGGACTTCCAGTAGCTGAAGTCACTTATCGTACTGCCTGTGCTCATGATGCAATGATTGAAATGAAGAAGGCCTGCCCACAGATGCTGGTTGGTGCTGGAACAGTACTGACAAAAGAACAAGTTGATTCAGCACTGGATGCTGGTGCTGAATTTATCGTTTCACCTGGCCTGAATCCTGAAATTGTTCGCTACTGTCAATCAAAAGGCGTTCCAATTCTGCCAGGTACTGCAAATGCAAGTGATATTGAAATGGCACTCTCACTTGGTCTTGACACTGTTAAGTTCTTCCCTGCAGAACCATTGGGTGGTATCAAAATGATCTCTGCACTTGCTGCACCATACACTACAATGAAATTCATGCCAACTGGAGGCGTATCTCCTAAGAACATGAAAGATTATCTGTCCAATCCAAAGATCGTTGCCTGCGGCGGTACATGGATGATTGATAAGAAAGCCATGAAAGAAAAGAATTTCGATAAGATTGAAGAACTTACTCGTCAGGCTGTCAGAGAAATGCTGGAAATCAGAATCAAGCACATTGGTATCAACGCACCAACTTCTGAAGCAAAAACGCTGGCTGAACTGATGGGCAAACTGTTCCAGGGACCAGTTACAGAAACTTCAAAGGGTTATTTCGGATCACCACTGATTGAAGTGATGAACGAAGGATTCCATTCTGGTACACATGGTCACATTGCGATGGGTGTCAGCAGCACTGAACGTGCTATGGCTTATTTCAAGGCTATGGGCTATGAATTTGATGAATCATCTGTGACTTATGATGCTAATGGAGATGCTAAATTTGCATACTTCAAAGGCGAATTCGGTGGATTCACTGTTCATCTAGTTAACAACTAAAAATAGAAAAAGGAGAAATAGCGTATGAAAATCGTAACAATGGGAGAAATCATGCTCCGTCTTTCTACTCCTGGCAACACTCGTTTTGTTCAGTCTGATTCATTTGATGTTGTATACGGTGGCGGTGAAGCAAACGTTGCAGTATCATGTGCAAATTATGGTCATGAAGCTTATTTTGTAACAAAGCTTCCTAAGCATGAAATCGGTCAGTCTGCAGTCAATGCATTGCGCAGATATGGCGTACACACTGACTACATCTGCCGCGGCGGTGATCGTGTTGGTATCTACTATCTTGAAACAGGTGCAAGCATGCGTCCTTCAAAGGTTATTTATGACCGTGCACACAGCGCAATCGCTGAAGCAAATCCTGAAGATTTCGATTTCGATGCAATCATGGAAGGTGCTGACTGGTTCCACTGGTCAGGCATTACTCCTGCGATTTCGGACAAAGCTGCTGAACTGACAAAGCTGGCTTGTGAAGCTGCTAAGCGTCATGGTGTTACAGTTTC
>JAFQKG010000166.1 GCA_017397025.1 Erysipelotrichaceae bacterium
ACACCTGATATCCCTCAAATCAAAAAAAGAATATTTCCTGATGGCCTACATCTCAAAGTGTGTTTCATACTCTCCTGTTTTAGTTAACCAAAATGATCCAAATTTCCCTAAAGAAAAGAGACGTTTCCGTCTCCTTATTTAATCAATGATTTCAGATAACTGAAAATGAATCCATCCAATTCTCCATCCATGACATTTTGTACACTGCCCATTTCATAACCTGTGCGATGATCTTTGACCATTGTATATGGGCAAAAGACATAAGATCGGATTTGAGATCCCCATTCGATGTTTTTCTGTTCACCGCGGATTTCTGCCAGCTTTGCTTCCTGTTCTTCAATCATGCGCTGATACAGCTTTGATTTCAGCATATTCAAGCAGCGTTCTCTGTTTTGAATCTGAGAGCGTTCTGTCTGACAGGAAACCACAATGCCTGTAGGCTTATGAGTCATGCGCACTGCACTGTCAGTCTTGTTGATGTGCTGTCCTCCAGCTCCTGAAGCACGCATGGTAATAACTTCCAGATCCTTTTCTTCAATGACAATTTCAATGTCATCTGAAAACTGCGGCATCACATCCAATGAAGCAAATGATGTATGACGTCTTCCTGAAGAATCAAATGGCGAGATACGAACTAAGCGATGCACACCTTTTTCTGCTTTCAGATAGCCATAGGCCATATCTCCTTCAATCAGAATACTGCAGGACTTTAAGCCTGCTTCTTCACCTTCCTGATAATCCAGCACAGTGATTTTGAAGCCTTTCTTTTCTGCCCATCTTGAATACATTCGATAAAGCATTCCAGCCCAGTCCATGCTTTCAGTTCCGCCTGCTCCTGGATGAAGTTCCAAAATAGCGTTATTTTTATCATACGGATGAGACAGCAAAACATTGATTTCAAAGCTTTCAAACTGCTTCATCGTTTCTGCATACTCTTCTTCCAAAAGCATCATCAGTTCTTCATCAAAGCTTTTCTTAAGCTCTTCTGCAGTTTCAATGCATGATGACACCTGTGCTTCTGTCTTTTCATACGAAGCAATCAGATTTTTCAAGAAATTGGTTTCTTTAATGATATTCTGAGCCTTTTTCTGATCATTCCAGAAATCAGGCGCATTCATCAATTCTTCATTTTGTTTAATTTTTTCTTCTTTGCCATCCAGGTCAAAGAGAGTCGCCTAACTGGCGCAGCTTTTCACCGGAGGCCATCAGGCTTGTTCGAATTTCAAAGAGTTCCATGTTTATTTTTTCCCCTTTTTCTTCTTCTTTTTGTGTTTTACTTCAGCTGTTTCCTGAGCTTCATCTTCCTGTTTCTGTTCCTGAGGCTGAGCAGCAGGTCTTTGCTGAATAACAACTCGTGCATTTAAGCAGAAATTGACAATTTCCTGAGAAATACGTCCCATCATGTCTTCAAACAATTCATACCCTTCAGAAACATAAGCCTGCAAAGGATTGCCTTCTGCATATGAACGCAGATGAATGCCTTCTCTTAGCTTAGACATGATGTCAATGTGATTCACCCACGCACGGTCAATGACTTTCAGCACCATGGTTTTTTCTACTGGAAGCACATACTGCACAATTGGTGCAATCTTTGCTTCATAAATGTTCCATGCTGCTTCTGAACACAATGCTGTGATTTCTTCCTCATTTTTATCTGACAGCTGTTCTTTTGTCACACCATCTTTGAATCCCATCTTATCCAAAGTTTCAATCAAAGATTCAGCGTTCACAACAGGTACTTTTCCTGTTCTGTCTGTGTTGGCAGCAACTGCATTGGAAATCACACGATTGAACATGTCATGTACAATTTCATGAACATTGTCATTTTCAAGAATAAAATTTCTCTGTTCATAAATGATTTCACGCTGCTGGCGAAGTACATCATCGTATTCCAGAAGTGTTTTACGGATATCAAAGTTATGCCCTTCAACACGCTTTTGAGCCGTGCCAATAGATTTTGTGATCATCTTGGATTCAATCGGAACATCCCCCAGCTGTGCAAACATGCCTTCCATGCGTTCTGATCCAAATCGAATCATCAAATCATCCTGTACAGAAACAAAGAATCTGGAATAACCAGGGTCTCCCTGACGTCCTGAGCGTCCACGCAGCTGATTGTCAATACGTCTTGATTCATGACGTTCTGAACCTAAAACAGCCAACCCTCCAAGTTCACGAACACCTTCGCCCAGCTTGATATCTGTACCTCGTCCTGCCATGTTGGTCGCAATAGTGACTGCACCTCTTTGACCTGCACGCTTGATGATTTCTGCTTCACGCAAATGGTTTTTCGCATTCAATACTTCATGTGGTATTTTTCTGCTTTTCAGCATTTTTGAAATAAATTCACTGGTTTCAACTGCAATTGTTCCTACCAGAACTGGCTGTCCCTTTTCATAACAAGACATGACTTCTTCAATGAGCGCTTCAAATTTCGCTTTTTTCGTTCCATAAACCGCATCTGGATAGTCTTGACGTGCAACTGGACGATTGGTTGGAATTTCAATAACTCGCATGTTGTAAATGGCCTTGAATTCTTCTTCTTCTGTCTTGGCTGTTCCTGTCATTCCTGACAGTTTAGAATACAAACGGAAGAAATTCTGGTAAGTAATCGTTGCCAGCGTACTGGTTTCCTGTTTAATGCTGACACCTTCCTTGGCTTCAATGGCCTGATGCAGACCATCTGAATAAGCGCGTCCTTTCATTAAACGTCCTGTAAACTGGTCAACAATAACAATTTCATCATTGTCAACAACGTATTCTACATCACGAGACATAATGTAATTAGCCTTCAATGCCTGTGAAAGATGATGCACCAGCTGTGTATTTTCAATTTCGTACAGGTTATTGACTTTGAATGCTTTTTCTGCCTTTTCAACACCAGCTTCAGTCAATGTGCAGACTCTTGACTTCACATCAATTTCATAGTCTTCATTTTCATTCAAGCGTTTTACAAACTTGTCTGCCTGAATGTACAGGTTGGCAGTCTGTTTCTGTCCGCCTGAAATAATCAATGGTGTTCTGGATTCATCGACTAAAATAGAGTCCACTTCATCCACAAGGGCAAAATTCAATCCTCGCAGCACACGATCCTGTACGCGTGTCACCATGTTGTCTCTCAGATAGTCAAAACCAACTTCAGCATTGGTTGTATAGGTGATATCACAGTTATAGGCCGCTTTTTTCTGAGCAGGTGACAATGATCTCAAGTTCAAGCCAACTGTCAATCCTAAGAAACGATGAATCTGTCCCATCCAGCTGGCATCACGTTCAGCCAGATACTCATTGACTGTGATGACATGTGCCCCTTTTCCTTCCAGAGCATTCAAGTACACTGCCATAACAGAAGTCAGAGTTTTCCCTTCTCCTGTTTTCATTTCAGCAATATCGCCATTGTGCATGGCAATTGCGCCCATGATCTGAACAAAATAAGGATATTCTCCAATCACACGCTTTGCTGCTTCACGTACTGTTGCATAAGCCTCAGGCAAAAGATCATCCAACGTTTCATTGTTCTTTAAACGTGCTCGGAATTCTGCAGTTTTTCCTTTGAGTTCTTCATCACTGAGAGCTTCCATCTTTTTTGCATATGAATCAACCTGTTGAGCCTTTTTTTCAATCTCTTTCAGGATTTTTTTATCAACGTTAAACAATTTATCAAAAATAGTCGCCATGTTAAGTCCTCCTAACTGGTTAATTATAGCATAATTTTGTCTTATAAATATGGATTTTTGTGTGATTCAACAGAAATAAAAGGCTTTTCAGCCTTTTATTATTTTACAGTTTTACGATGTGCTGTGCCTGAACTCCTCGTTCTGTGTTC
This sequence comes from Erysipelotrichaceae bacterium, assembly GCA_017397025.1. Classification (GTDB taxonomy): domain Bacteria; phylum Bacillota_I; class Bacilli_A; order Erysipelotrichales; family Erysipelotrichaceae; genus RGIG1896. Next base: position 3,824 of record JAFQKG010000166.1, read on the forward strand.
ACAGGATTGAATTCAACTGAGGCTCCTTCTTCAATGTCTTTAAAGCCTGGCATTACCAGTTGAGAATAATGAAAAAAGACATCTTTTCCTTCTTCGCTTTTGATGAATCCATAACCTTTTTCCTTGTTGAACATTTTGACTTTTCCTAACATGACTGACTTCCTTTCCTTAAATCTTTACAACATGCTGCGCCTGCAGCCCTTTCTGATTCTCAATACATTCAAATTCTACCTGCTGCCCTTCATCCAGAGTTTTATATCCCCTTTGTGCTACTTGAGAGTAATGCACAAAGACATCTTTTCCTGAATCTGCCGCAATGAATCCATAGCCTTTTTCTGCATTGAACCACTTGACTTTTCCTGTCATTTTCCCCCTCCTTTCATCTATGGAAAGTATATGCATTTTCTTTTGCGAATTTTGTCGTATTTTGCCAGCATTTTAGGATGCAGTGAAACACAAAGGGCTTCTTTGCATCTTTTTTCACCAACAAGCTTTTGAAGTGCCAGCAATGTGCTTCCTGTTGTAACAGTATCGTCAATCAAGATCAAACGCTTATTTTTAGGAATTTGATTGATATCTACTTGAAGCAGCTCTTCGATGTTTTTTCTTTGCATCACTGTAGCTGTCTTTTGTGAAAACTCCTGTCTTTTTCTAAAACAGTCAATCACTTCAATGCCGCATGATGAAAACATCTGAGCAACATGCTGAAATCCTCTTCTTTCAAGGGCAGAAGATGAACTTGGCGCACAAAGAAAAACACAGTTTCGATAATGAAAATGAATCCAGTCTTTGACTTCAAACAGAAAAATATCTTTCAATGCCTCATCCATGCATTCTTTGTATTGAATCAAGCAGTCACTCATTGTTTCATCGTACAAGTGAAATGATGTAATTTTCAGATTTTGAAGCTTGATGGTTCGCTTTCTGGTTTTCAAAGATCGACGACATTTATCACACAGCTCATCTTTCAAAAAGTATTGTGCCAAAGTCTGATGATCAAGCAGTTTTCGTGAACAAAGAAGACATCTTGTTGTGATTGGCATACTCTATCATCTCCTTGCTTTTCAAAACAGCCTTTGATGCTGAAAAAGTAAGAAACAGACATTCTCCTGTCGGTCGTGAAACTTTCCGTCCCACACGTCCAGCAATCTGAATCAGGGAACTAGAGGAAAAAGTGGGATGATCCGCATGATAAACACAAACATCAATTCCTTCAAATGTCACTCCTCTTTCTAAGATAGTTGTGCAAATCAAACCGGCAATTTTCTTTTACTTTAATGCCTGTATTACCTGATCTTTGTTTTCTGTTTTTGATGTGCAGCACTCCACTGATAGCCACGGTTTCAATAGTACTGTCAAATACTGTGCTTTTTTAATAGTTGGTACAAAAACCAGAAACAAAATGCCAGCTTTTACATGTGAAAGACACCACTTTCTAAGCAAGAAAAAGCCAAAAGCAGGAAAGGTTTTCAAAATCACAGGTACAGGCAAATCATAACCATGCGGACGCTGAAAAAGCTGAATCACCTGGCAGTGATGAAGCAGTTTGTCATCTGGTGTAGCACTCAAATAAAGCATTGTTCCTTTGCAGCTGTTTCTAACAATTCCCTGCAATACTTCATTGCCATAATAAGGAAAAGCATCTGGCTCATCGACAATGATGTGATCAAATTTCTTTTCGAAATAACGATAGCACTGATGGGCAGTGCACACGATTAAATCTGCCGAAAGATCATCAGTGTATCCTTCACAGACTGCACTCACATGGCATTGAAAGGCACGAGAAAAACGCTCTTTCAATTCAAGCACGACCTGACGTCGGGCAATTACAACGGCAATTCTTTTTCGCTGTTTAAGACATTGGCTGATAAAGTCCATACAGAGTTCTGTTTTGCCTGCTCCTGTAACCGCCCAGACCAAGACATCTCCATGTTTCATTTTTTCAATGATTTGACGAGATACTTCCTTTTGATATGGTGTCAGTTCAAATTCCAGATGAACATCTGGATTCAAATCCAAAGGAAATTCACTCCAGTCTTCATGATGAACTTCTGAAATCAGATAGCGCGAGAAATGAATGCAAGCTCTGCAGTAAGTTCCTTTTGATCCTTCGTAGAAAAAATCGTGATTTGTATTGCCGCATCTAGGACACTTGGTTTCCATCTTCTTCCTCCTGTATTCATCATACTTGATTTTAGAAATTCATGTGTTGCAGATGTGTCTCAAAACTGTCCTAACCTTGTCCAACTTTGTTTCATTTTTTTCCACTTTTCCACATACTTTTTATTCATTTGTGACCTTTTCAACATCTCCTAAACCAAAAAAAACAGCCTGAATTCAGACTGTTTGCAGCTTTTCCACTGTGTGGAAATTTACTTTTTTACTTTTGAATCGCCTTTGTTTTCCATGTTCCTTTACGATAAGAAACAAAGGTCATTAGCGCTCCAAGGCTCCATGAAACTAAAAGTGAGATAAAGATGCTTTCTGGAGCGCCTTGAGGCAATGCTTCACTTTTTGTGAAGGCTGTAAGCCCATAAGCCAAAGGCACTCGAATAATGACTGTTGTGATAATGGAAATCCACATTGGCGTCATGGTGTCTCCAGCTCCTCTCATAATACCTGAAAGTGACTGAGTCACGGCTACCGCAATATAACCGACTGCCAGAATGCGCATCATCTTCATACTCAATTCCACAAGCTCTGCAGTATCTGTGAACGCATACATCAACAGATGACCAAATGTCAGGATCAATAGTGTAATGATTGTCGAGACAGAGACTGAAATCAATGTTCCCTGTTTGCTTCCCTGTTCAACACGATCATATTTTCCAGCTCCCACATTTTGACCGGCAAAGGTTGTCATGGCATTGCCAAAGCTAAAATTCGGCATCATCGCAAAACCATCAACGCGCATGACAATGACATTGGCCGCAATCAAAGCTTCTCCAAAACTGTTGGTCAGCGACTGAACCATAATCATCGCCATGGACATGATAGCCTGTGTCATTCCTGAAGGAAGGCCTAAACGAGCCAATGTCAAAGACTGATGCTTATCAGGAATCAAAAGCTTTGGTGTCAGTTCAAACATTTCTTTCATTTTCAGTAGTTTCAAAAGACAAAGAACTGCAGATACACTTTGAGCAATGATTGTTGCCAACGCAACTCCCGCAACACCCATCCCTAATGAAGCCACAAAATAAAGATCAAGCACAATGTTGATTACCGTTGCAACCAAAAGAAAAATCAGTGCAGACACTGAATCTCCAAGCCCTCTGAGAATTCCACTGAAGATGTTGTAGTAGGCAGTGCCTCCAATTCCCATCAATAGAATAAACAAATAAGACTGACACCAGTCAATGATGCTTGCAGGAGTTTGAAGCAGCTGTAAAATAGGACGAATGAGAAAGGCTGCACCTGCCATCAAAATCACTGTTGAAACTGCCGTTAAAGTAATGCAGCTTCCAATGGTAACAGATAAATCTTCTTTTCGTTTAGCTCCATGATACTGTGAAACCATGATTCCCACTCCAACTGAAATACCAATAAACAAAACCAGAAGCAAATTATAAATCGGGCTAGAACTGCCTACAGCAGCCAATGCATTATCTCCTACATATTTTCCTACAACGATACTGTCAACAGTGCTGTACAGCTGCTGAGCAATATTTCCAATCAGCATCGGAATCGCAAACAATATAATTTTTTTCCAAGGTGTGCCCTCTGTCATATCAGATGGGGCAAACAATTGCTTAAAATTCATAGTTACCTCCAAAACCAACATGACTATTCTACAGGAAATCAGTTCAATAAGCTATCATTTTCTTTCCATTACAAAAGAAAACTGCAGGATTTCTGCAGCTATTTGATATCTTGTGGATTAGTTATTTTAATATTCCGGTAGTCTCCCTCTACAATCTGAACTAACGTTTCAGTGCACAGTTCCACAGCACTGGCATCGTCACTCACTTCAATGTTCAAATCAAATGATTTCTGATATGCCTCTTTAATCAGTGCTGTTTTGAATGCCTGAGGCGTCTGGGCATTCCACAAAGTAGAACGCTTAGGGGTTTGAACTACCGTGTTTCCATTTACTACTTTGATTGTATCGACACAAGGAACCGCTAAAAGACAAGCATCATGATTTTCCAAACATGCTTTTATATCACTTAGATTCTTTAAAGTGACATAGGGACGTGCTCCATCATGGATCATGACTACATCATTTCGAACCAGCTTTAATCCCTCAAACACAGATTTTGATCGTGTTGTAGAACCTTCTGTAAGAACAACTTTCTTATACCCCTGAATTCTTTCAAAGTTCTCCTTTTGTGTCACTACAACAATCTGATCGCAATCTTCATCCTGTTCAAACACTGAGATTGTCAAATCCAGAACAGTTTTTCCTTCTTTGATTGGATAAAAAACCTTGTTGTAGCCTAGATTCATTCGTGAGCCTGACCCAGCTGCACAAAGTACGCAAGAATATTTCATACACATCAACTCCTGTGTTTAAGATATCATACTTTTCTTTCTTTCGTCCATTGATTTTGAAGATTCTAATCTCATCTCAGCGTTGCTAAAATCTGGAACAAAACCGCATCTGTTCCTTTCATCTGATGTACATAACACGCACATGCCACTGCAGCAGTTCAACAGTCCATTCATTTTTAAAACCTCATGAACAAGATTATGATGAATAAGCTCCTGCAAATCTTCTCTCAGTTTTTCTGCTTCTGTAATCCAGATAAGTTGAAATCGAGATGTTTTCATACTCTCACTCATCCTTTTTAAACTGTCTGAAAATGAAAACAAGGATAATGTTTCACCATGGATTTCCAGCAAAGAAGCATTCAGTTCTGATACTAGGGTATTTTGTATGTTTTCACATCTTTGTTCTGTTTCTAAGAGATGGACAAAAGAAAAAGTATTCTTATTCAGTGCTGCTTTGATTTTTTCTTTGATCTCATTGACTTTTTCAGAAGATAAATCATTTCTTAGTTTTAAAGTCAATGATTCCATCCATCCCTCATCCACAATTGGGAATCTGCTTAAGCTAGACACTGCCTGTTTCAGCAGCTCAGGTGTGACTAGCTTTTCTGAACTTGCCTGTGCCAAAGAACAACTCATATCCAGTACATCGATAGCTTTGTCTGGAAACTTTAAATGAGGGAAGGCTGTCTTCGAAAGCTGAATGCACTGCTGAAGCAATCCTTTCTGCAGTTTTAAGCCATGATAATTCAGCAAATCTCTGCTTTTCTCTTTCAGCATCATCAATGTCATCTTTTCATCAGGTTCTTTGACTTCAATCCGCACAAACCTTCTTTGCAGTGCCTTGTCTTTTTCTATCCAGCGTTCATACTCTTCATCTGTCGTTGCACCAATGACTTTGATTCCCTTACGAGAAAGTGCAGGTTTTAACACAGAGGCAATATCCAGTGAGCCTTCGGCTTTTCCAGCCCCAACAATCAGATGCAGCTCATCAATGAACAGAATAATTTCTGGATGTCGCTCCAACAGAGTGATGATCCGCTGAATTCTAGCTTCAAATTCACCTCGGTATTTCGTGCCCGCTACAATCTGATTGACATTTAATTCTGCAATGATGCAGTTTTTCAAAGGATCAGGAACTTGTTTTCTCTCAATACGTGAAGCCAGTTCTTCCACTATCGCTGTCTTTCCAACCCCTGCAGGACCAGTTAGAACACAATTTGACTTTTCCATTTTCATTAATGTATGAACCATTGTTTCTATTTCCTTGTCTCGCAGCGCTGTTTTCCCTTTACGCAAGACTGCGATTTGATTCATGTTGATTAATTCGCTGCAGTTTTCAAATAGTCCATTTTGATTCAGTTCCTGTATCAGCTCTTCAATTACAATGCCAGATCTTCTCAATAGCTCTTTAGCGACATTGTTTTCTTTTTCCAGCAAAGCTTGGGAAAGTGCATCAATCTCCACCACGTTTTTCTTTTTACTCTGGGCCAGAATTTCAGCCTCTTTCAATACAGATTTGACGGTATTCGTGTATAGGACATGGTGGGGCATTGATGATTCAAATCCGAACAGAATCTGTACTTCCTGTTCAATTGTCTCATCTGTAATTCCATGTTTTTTCAAAGTTTCTGTCAAGCGTGCCTCATTAATCTTTAATATTCCAATCAGCAAGTGTTCTGTACCAACGCTGGCATTTCGGCATTCTTCTGCTGCTTCACAGGCATACATCAATGCCTGCTGCACCTGATGTGAATAACTGATCTCCACTGCTTTCATCCTTCCTGTATTTTTAGTGTATGAACTGCTTCATTATTGTTTGCAGTTTTCTCTCTTTTTTTCTTGGGAATAAATGGTTCACTGCAGCAAAAGTGTTCTATAATAGAGAATAGGAGATGATACACATGAAAATCACAACGCGACAGGGCGATACTGGATTAACAGATATCCATGGTAAGCGCATTTCAAAAACAGATCTTTTGATGGAAGTTCTTGGTGAACTGGATACATTGATGGCTCAAATCATTTTGTGCAGCAGTCTTGATGCATCCAATCGTCTGGATTTGATTCAAATTGTAGAGGATTTGACAACACTGTGTTCAACACTTGCAGGATATACGCCTGATGTTGATTTCACAGTTCATCTGAACTGGGTCATGGAAAAAATCATTGCCCTTGAACCAAAAGACAACCAATTTAAGTTTGTCTACCCTTATACAAATACGATTGCAGCTCAATACAACCTGGCTCGCACCTTTGCACGAACTGCTGAAAGAAAATGCTTTAAATTTGCAGAAGAAAGAGGTATGGATGCCAACGCCCTTAAATACATGAATCGGCTCTCTGACTTATTTTTTATTTTCATGGTAAGAGAACTCAAAAATGAATCAAAATGAAAATCATTTACATGAGCACGAAGACCTGTTCTGTGATATGATATTTGTGATATCATATTGAAGTTATGTATTATTTAAAAAATTTAGATTAGGAGATTTACCATGGGCTACAGTAAAGAGACAGTCAATAAATTAAATCAGGATATTCGCACTTATTTTCCTCTGATTACGGAAATCAGCGAATCCTTTCATATTCAGCATGAAGGTGTTTCACGTCTTGTTATGCTGGACAGATATTCACAAAAAGACCGCGAACTGGTCTCTTTGGGGGTAGGCGACCTGGTTGTCACTGTGATTAAGGAAGACCCGAAATACCCTGCAAGAGGAATAGGCGTTGTTAAGAGCGTTGATTTTGAAAAAGAAATGGTCACGATTGAAATCGAAGAAGAATTCCGCCCAACTCTGGAAAATGAACAGGAATCCATCACTGGATTGATTCAGCGTTCTTTCCGTGAAGTGGACAAGCCTCTTGAAATTTATTACGAACAGATTGCTGCCCGCGTCGGAAAAGCACTGGCTAGAACTGAAAAAACAGAGGAAACAAAAGAAAAGTATGCTGAACTGTTTACTGAACAGCTGAGTTCATTGAATGTCATTCCTGCAGGTCGTGTTCTCTACGGTGCAGGAAGTGGTACTCAAGTCACTTATTTCAACTGCTTTGTCATGCCGTTTGTCAAAGACAGCCGTCAGGGAATTGCTGAACACCGCAAGGAAGTCATGGAAATCATGAGCCGCGGTGGCGGGGTTGGAACCAATGGTTCTACACTGCGTCCAAAAGGTGCTCCTGCCAAAGGTGTTGGGGGCAAGTCCAGTGGTGCAGTCAGCTGGCTTAATGACATTGCGAATCTGACTAATCTGGTTGAACAGGGCGGTTCAAGACGTGGTGCTCAGATGATCATGCTGGCAGACTGGCATCCAGATGTAATTGAATTCATCGTTTCCAAAATGCAGAATCCGAAAGTATTGAAGTGGCTTTCAGAAAATTCAAATGATCCACTGGTCAGAGAACTTTCCAAAAACAAATTAAAATTTGTTCCTCTGACTCGTGCTGAAAAAGAACTTTATGAATCTGTTGTTGATAATCGCACGATTCCTTCACAGGTACAGGATCATGCCAGAGAAATGCTGATGAATGGCGGTGTTCTTTCTGTCAACAATCCTGAATTCCTCAC
>JAFQKG010000167.1 GCA_017397025.1 Erysipelotrichaceae bacterium
AAGAAATTTAAGCCGTTTCCTGGTCAGTGTGACAGACCTGGCTGAGGAAACTGAAAGCGAAGAAAGAATCGAAAAGAAAGTACGTCTGTGGAGGAAAAGCCAATGGACAAGAAAGGTTCTCACAACTAAATAGAAAAGAAAGACTCAGCGAAAGCTGAGAAATGAAATACAGATTTCTAAAAGGTAGATTAAGTGCCATAGAAGTATAGAAACAAGAGGGTTTGTAAAGGAACCCTCTTTCTTATGAAAAAGGATTCTACAGAAGATCTGTAAAATCCTGAATAGCGAAGTTCGCAGATGGAATCAGTGGATCTGATTCTTTTTTAATTTGTATGATGCGTGTAAAACCAGCTTCATACGCACAGCGGATACCCGTTGGAGAATCTTCAAAGATAAGCGTGGATTCAATAGGAGAACTAATGGCTTCAGCAGCATCTTTGAACATTTGAATTTTATTCTGGTAAGAACCATCATCATAACGAATATGCTTAGGATTAATCCATTGATCTAGATGATAGTGATTGATAAAGAAATCAATGTTTTCTTTGATGGACGCACTGGCAATTGTAAAAGGAAGATTTCTTTCTTTTAAAAGATCAAAACATTCTTTTACTCCAGGGACTAAAGGGAGCTGTTCTTTCAGAATCATTTCTCGATAGATAGCTTCCTTTTTTAATGAGAGGGCTTTGTTTTCTTCATCTGTTAATTCAGGTTTCATCATGTTAAGAATAACAGCGTTGTTTTTTCCGCTCATTTGATGATTTTCTTCAGGTGTTACTTCTTTGTTTCTGAGTTGTCTGGAGATTTCTGACCAGGCTAAAACATGCATGTAGGCATCAAAAACCAATGTTCCATTAAAATCAAATACTATTCCCGTGATTCCATTTAGCCAGTTTGTTTTCATATGCTGTACCTCTGCTTTCTTTTATTGAACATGATTTTGGCCTGATTTTCAACTGTTTTATGTTACAATGAACAAAAGAAAAGAGTGTGATAAAAATGATAAATCAAAGAATTCATCAGCTAAGAGAGTTGATGGAAAAAGAAAAGATTGATCTTTATGTGATTCCAACTGCAGATGATCATCAAAGTGAATATATTTCAGATTATTACAAAACAAGAGTTTTCATGTCTGGGTTTACTGGTTCAGCAGGAACGATGGTTGTGACACAGAAACATGCTGCGCTATGGGCAGATGGGCGTTACCATGTACAGGCGGAACAGCAGCTGAAAGGCACTTGTGTTGAATTGTTTAAGATGGGTCTGGAAGGTGTTCCTACAGTGTTGCAAATGATTGAACAGTGGACATGCAAGGGATCTGTACTTGGATTTGATGGAAAAACAATGAGTGCTGCATTGGGAAGAGAGCTTGAACACATTGCTGAACGGAAGCAGGCATCTTTGGCATTTGATCAGGATCTTGTGGATGTCATCTGGGAAGATCGCCCAGCACTTCCTAGTGGAAAAGTCTGGCCATTAGCGGTTCAATATTCAGGAACAGACAGAAATGAAAAACTTAAAGAGCTGCGCGAGGATATGCTTCAAGTAAAAGCCGATGTTCATGTGCTTTCTGCACTGGATGAAATTGCTTGGCTAATGAATCTGAGAGGATCAGATGTAGCACATACGCCAGTGTTTCTTTCGTTCATGATTATAGACCAGAAAAACTGTACCTTATATATCAATCGCACTAAAATCGAAGCTGAACTCAAAGCTGAAATGGAACAGCAGAATATTTATTTGAAAGAATACGATGAATTCATGAGCGATTTGGAACAGATAAAAAATCAGCGAATCTGGTGTGATTCATTGAAATGCCATTATGCAATGGTAAAGACGATGAAAACTCACAATGATATCCTGGATCAGCCTTCATCTATTGTCTTGAAAAAAGCTTGTAAAAATGATATAGAACTTTCTAATTTAAGAAAAGCGCATGAAAAAGATGGGGCAGCTTTTACGAAGTTTATGATCTGGCTGAAAAACTCAGTGAAAGATCAGAAAATCACAGAAATCAGTGCTTCAGAGAAACTTGCACAGATTCGCAAGGAAATGGGAGCGATAGATTTAAGTTTTGACACTATCGCAGCTTACAACGAACATGGAGCAATGATGCATTATAGCGCAACCGCTGCAAGCGATGCTGTTTTAGAAAAAGGGCTGTTTCTTGTGGACAGCGGCGGACAGTACCTAGAGGGAACAACTGACATAACTAGAACAATGGTCATTCAAGATATCCCTCCAAAATGGAAAATGTATTGTACAGTTGTGCTCAAATCTATGCTTGCTCTATCAAGAGCGAAGTTTCTTTATGGCTGTTCAGGTCTAAGCTTAGATATTTTGGCGCGAGAGCCAATCTGGGAGCTGGATTTGGATTATCAATGTGGAACAGGGCATGGTGTTGGATATCTTCTTTCAGTACATGAAGGTCCACAGGCATTCAGATGGCATGTTTCTTCTGGCAGACATGAAGATACAAAGCTTGAAGAAGGCATGATTTTGACCAATGAACCAGGTTTGTATTTTGAAGGTGAATTCGGGGTTCGACTGGAAAATGAACTGATTGTTCGCAAAGGGGTTAATAATATGTATGGACAATTCATGGAATTTGAAACGATGACCTATGCACCGATTGATCTTGAACTTTTGGATGTTTGTCTTCTAACAGAAAGAGAAAAGAATCAGTTGAACAAATATCATGCAGAAGTATATATGAAACTTGAACCCTATATGAATGAAGAAGAAAAGAAAGTACTCAAAGAGTTAACGAGAGCAGTTTAAGCAGCTTTATGCTGTTAAATAATAAAATCTTTCCTCCATGTAGGTTATTAGAACACCATAGATGTTTCAAAAGCTAAGAGGCAATCATTTTTGAATGATGAACAAAAATTATTCAAGAATGAATGTCTCTTTTTGTCTTATAAAAAATTATAAGAACTGCATTAAATAAAAAGAGGGTTAAACCTGAATGGTTGAAACCCCTGTTTTATTGACTTGTCAATAGTTCTGCTGTGTAAATTAGTCGCAGCTTTTTGAATGTTAATTCTTCTTGATGTGCAGCAAGTATATATGGCTTTTTCTCAAATAATGTAGATATAGCCAGCATATCAAGGGTATTTAATGAATATGCTTATTGGAATCGTTCTTTTAGCTGATGTACTTTCTTTTCAATTTCACTGATGATTTTCAAGAATACTTCATCGCTTTGGTCGCTAGGGTCTTCTAATCCCCAGTCTTCTTTGAACTGACAAGGCAGCACAGGACACTGAACATTGCATCCCATAGTGATGATCAGGTCAATTTCAGGAAGATCACTGATGAGTTTGGAATACTGATGGCTCATATCAAGGCCATATTTTTCTTTAATAAGACGGACTGCATCCTGATTGATTTGCGGTTTTGTTTCTGTGCCGGCAGAATAGACATCAAATACATCTGAGGCGAATTTTCTGCAAAGTGCTTCTGCCATTTGACTTCTGCAGCTGTTGTGAACACAGACAAATGCAACTCTCAGTTTACGATGGAAAGGACATTTGGTTTTGATGCATTGTGTATTTTTAAGCGAAAAATTACAGCTTATAGATTCATCTGGCAGTTCAATCTGCCAGAATTCTTTTATGAAAGAAACAGCAGTTTTCATCGAAAGATAAGCATTTCGTTTACAGCAGCGAGGTCCGCCAATTTCGCTGATTGAAAGCAGTGCTTTTGAGGTCAGATGCATGTGCTGTTTATAATAAAGATTGCTGCTGAGAGGTCCTGTTTCATGAAGGATAGACAATGCTGCACCTAATGAAGAAACAGATCCACAGATTCCCCATTTCCCACATGTGCCGCCAGGCATCAAAGAGCTTCTTTTTTCAAGTTCATCCAAAGCTTGCTGCAGCGAAAAGGAACAGCCATGGTTGTGAAGTGCAGTCAAAAGAGCTGCGCCATCTAAAAAATGATGTTCTGGCCCATGCATGCTGACACATTGAAGCGAAAAAAGATGATTTAAAATGATAAATGGATTGTTTGTTTGAAGAAGAAGACATTCCTGTTTGATACGTTGAATTTTATCCATCATAACCACCAGAAAAAGTATATCATAGTTCACGGTATAAAAATTAAAAACAGTGTTTTATAGGGAAAGAAAAGATAGAGAAAGTTAGGGAGAAGCAAAAGGATTAAAAAGTAGCAGTAAACTATCGAATCAAATTGACGATGACAGGATTTTGTGTTATAAGGATTAATAATGGATAGTATGTGCTGTAAAGCACATTTGGAGGTTATAATGCTTGCAATATTTGCGTTTTTACCAATACTGGCAACGCTTGTTTTGATGATGGTCTTTAACTGGCCTGCAAAGCGCTGTTTATTGATTTCATGGCTGATGGCATGTGCGTTTGCCTTTGTCTTGTGGAAAGTCGATCTGCTTGCACTTGTTGCAAGTTCTGTATATGGAATGCTCAGTTCAATGGATGTTTTGATTATTATTACTGGGGCAATTTTATTGATGAATACTTTGAAAGCATCTGGAGCAACTGCATCCATCAATCGCGGTTTTATGAATATTTGTCCTGACAAACGTGTTCAGGCTTGTATTATTGGATTTTCTTTCTGTTCATTCATTGAAGCGGCTGCTGGATTTGGAACTCCTGCTGCACTGGCTGGGCCGTTGATGGTTTCTTTAGGATTCCCTCCAATGGCAGCAGCGATGATTGCTCTGGTATGTGATTCTACTGCAGTTTCTTTTGGCGCAGTAGGAACACCTGTTACATCTGCTTTGAATGCTTTAGGTTTGACAGGTAATGCTGCCTTTACTGCACAGTTCTCTTTCTGGACTGCACTTCCACATGCAATCATGTGCACTTTCTTACCATTGATTGTACTCATGATGACAACAAAATTTTTCAGTCATGATAAATCAATCAAACCTGCACTGGAAGCTGCTCCGTTTGCGATTTTCTCGGGATTGTCAATGGCAGTTCCTATGCTGCTTCTGGCGATTTTTGTGGGATACGAATTTGCCTCTTTGATTGGTGCTTTGATTTCCATTGCTGTTTCTGTTGTTGCTGCAAAGAAGGGATTCCTTGTGCCAAAGAAAATTTGGGATTTTGGGGATCCTGAAAAATGGGAAAAAGACTGGCTGGCAACTACTGAGGTTTCTCCAGTGGCAGAATCTAACATGTCATTATTGATGGCTTGGGTTCCTTATCTTCTGGTAGCGGTGATTTTGGTTCTGACACGTATTCCTCAGCTTGGCATCAAAGGACTTTTGAATTCTGGTCTTCCATTTGTTGTTGGAATTAAAAATTTGTTTGGCTTCTCAAATTTGAACTGGAGTCTGAAATGGGCATATCTGCCAGGAACATTCTTTGTGCTGGTTTCACTGGTAACTAATGTTCTGCACAAGATGGACGCATCAAAAATCAAACAGTCATGGAAAGATACATTGAAACAGGTATCTGGCGCTGCTTTAGCACTTTTGTTTGGTCTTGCGTTGGTTGAAGTGCTCAAATACAAAGGCCCTGCAGGATTCAGTATGATGGATGAAATGGCCAATGCGTTGGCGATGGTTGGAGAAAGTCTATACGTTTTGATTGCACCATTTATTGGTGTATTGGGTGCATTTGTGTCTGGTTCGGCAACAGTATCTATGAATCTGTTCACAAATCTGCAGTACAATACAGCCAATGTATTAGGCATTCCAGCGGTATTTGTTGTATCTATGCAGTGTGTTGGAGCAGCAATTGGAAATATGGTCTGCATCAACAATGCAATTGCAGCTAGCGCTACGATTGGTACAACAGGAAAAGAAGGCAATTTGATTAAAATCAATGCTATTCCAATGGTCTATTATGCAGTTGGAACTGCAGTTTTGTTCTATATTGTTCTTGCATTGGGAATTACACCTATACAGTAAAAGAAAAAATCACTGTTATCAGTGATTTTTTCTTTTTCAATCAATGGGTGAAAAAGTAAAGCAGGGGTAGCCCCTGCTTTTACTCAATTATTATTATTTTCCCAAAAGATCTGCCATGCGTTCAGCTTCATCCAAAACCCATTCGAATTTTTTGAGTGCTGTTGCCACAGGAGCAGGAGTTGTCAAATCAACACCAGCATGTTTCAGTTCATCCAGCGGATATTTGCTGCCACCCATGCTGAGGAATTCCAGATAGCGTTGAACAGCGGCTTCTCCTTCATGAAGAATGCCTTCAGAAAGGGCAACTGCTGAGGAATAGCCAGTTGAATATTTGTAGACATAGAATGGACGATAGAAATGAGGGATTCTAGACCATTCGTAAGCAGCTTCTTCATCCATAATCATATCTGGTCCAAAATAAGATTTGACTAGATTGTAGTAAAGGCGGTTAAGTGAAGCCGGATCAAGAGCTTCTCCACGTTCTGCCATTGCATGAGCTTCTTTTTCAAATTCAGCAAACATAGTTTGACGATAAACAGTTCCTTTGAAGTTTTCCAGATATTGATTTAATAGAGAAAGTCTTTCTTCTGGATCTTCTGTTTTAGCCAGTAACTGTTCAATCATCAGATTTTCATTGACAGTTGAAGCAACCTCTGCAACAAACAAAGTGTAGTCTGCATATTGTACAGGCTGAGTTTTCTTTGAATACCATGTATGCATGGAATGTCCCATTTCATGGGCCAGAGTAGATACTGAATCAAGAGAACCAGTGAAATTCATCATGATAAAAGGATTGGAGTCATAAGTTCCAGAAGAATAAGCTCCGCTGCTTTTCCCTTTGTTTGGATAAACATCCACCCAGTTGTCATTAAATCCCTTCTGTACAGTTTCACAATATTCTTTTCCCAGTGGCTTGACTGCATCAAGAACCATTTGTTTTGCCTCTTCATAACTGTAGTTTTTTTCTGAAGTCTGCACTAGAGGGACATAGACATCATAGTAGTGCAGTTCATCAACACCTAAAAGGCGTTTTCTCAAGGAAACGTAACGATGCATGGCAGGCATGAACTGATGGACTGTTTCAATCAGATTGTCATAAACTTCTGTTGGAATGTTTTCATGTGCCATGGACATGGCACGTGAAGATTCGTAATTTCTTGCCTGAGCTTCTGCCACCGCAGCCTTGATTTGTGCACTGTAGCTAGATGCAAAAGTGTTGATGTGCTGTTTGTAGGCTTTGTACATGCTTAAAAAGGCATTTTTTCTCAGTGTTCTATCGGAACTCATCATGAGTGGTCCAAATGCTGCAGATGACATTTCATGTAGTTTTCCTTCGCTGTCTACTACACCTTCAAAAATTAAGTCAGCATCCTGCAGATTGGAAGCAATTTCTCCTGGTGCTGCCAGTACTTCTCCAAAACTTGCCAGCAGCTGTTCTTCACGAGCTGACAATGTATGTGGTTTTCTGCGCTTCAAATTATCAAGCATAAAACGAAATTCTTCAAGTGAAGGATCATTTACAATCAGCTCAATTGTTTCTTCTGGGAGTGATAAAAACTCAGGTTCCATAAAAGCAATGCTTGAAACCGCTTTGACGTAACTCATATAAACTCTCATATACATTTTTTGAGCATCTTCTGCGCGAGTGTCTTCACTTTTTCTCAGATTTGCGTAAGTGAACAGGTTGGAAATCAGACGAGACAGATCAGTGCTCGCATGCAGGCATTCAAGGACAGTTTCAACACTGTTGAGTTTACCTTGATAAGCAGCAACTTTCATAGCTGCCTCATCAACTTTTTTCAAATCTTCTTCCCATGCCTCATCGCTTTCATAGAGACTGCTTAGATTCCATTTGTATTTGTTTTCAATTTCTGAACGTTCTTTTACAATATTCATAATGTTCTCCTTGTCTATGAACTATTATACTCTATTTCTTTTGAAAACACACAAAGAAACGATTTGATGGAAAATAAGAAAGCTTTATCAAATGGACAATCTATTAGAAAGAGAAAATTAGGGATAAATTGATCTGCGCCCCCTCTTTTCATAAGGAAAAATGACATGATCCAATAAAATTATTAAAAGAAATACTTAATATGAGCATGGCTGATAAAATGATTGTACAAGGCTTAGCGGATCAGCAAATCATCGATGAAACAGGGATTGAACTAAGCAAGATTCAGGAAATGAGAGAGTTAATGAACGTGCCTGCAATGATGGTTGCGGAAAATCAATCTGAACTATCTTAAGCCATATATTTGAGGGTTATTCATATTTTAACAAAAAGGACTGCACAGCAGTCCTTAAAAATTGATATGAAGAGTCTGAATTTTTTCTATGATAAAGGATGACAGCATCACAGAAATCAAAGAATAGAAGATATTGATGACTGGAATGTAAGTCAGAGATAAAATCAGAACAGTCATGTCGGTAACAAAGTACACTTGAGAGATTCTGCATTTCAGCAGCTTAGAGAAAGTAAGGGCAATGGCATCATCACCACCGCAGGCACCTCCTTCTTTAACGACAAGACCAACGCCAACACCAACAAAGATGGCACCCAAAATAGAAGCAATGATTGGTATTTTAATCAACTCAGGGAATACAGGACCTATTCTTTCAAAAAGTGCATAAGAAAAAGAAAATCCACAGCTTGAAAGAATGGCATTTTTTAGAAATTGAAAGCCAAGTACTCTCCATCCAATAAGATAGCACAATCCATCCAGGCAAGGGCCAATGATACTCGGTGAAATGGAAAACCATGCCTGAAAAAGAAGAATCAATCCAAGAACTCCACCTTCAGTAATTTTAGCCTGATCATGAATGTTGTACATACCAAAAGCGAGAATACAGCTTCCTAAAAGAAGAATGCTTATTTTTTTAACTTTTGAGTTCATCATTTCACCTGCTTTCAACAGTGAGACATTATACCTTATAAATCGAGGAACATCAAATTTTCTTTTATTAGAAAACCCTCCTCACTGAAAAATCAGTTTGGAGGGTAAAGTGACTGAAGATAAGTTGATGAACTCATTTGTCTGATTTTTGCGTTTTTTTCAAAAAGAATACACTGACAAATGCCGTTAGCGTACAAGCCAATACAACAAAGAAGACAGCCAATAAGATGTTCAAACCTTCTTTTTCAGGAACATAGATTTCAGGTGAGCATCTTACAGGTTCTTTTGATGAAACAGGATGAGTTAAATTGAACCAGCCATTGTGTTTCATATAATAGGGCATGTACCCCCATTGATTGCCATCACCATCAATATATATCGTCCTGACTGTAAAAGAGCCTTCACCGATCCAATCTGTATCTAAAATATCACTGATCCATGTGCTTCCAGGATATTCATAGAGAATGACCCATCCGGTCTGTTCCGGGTAGAATGTGACTTCATTTTCAATGATTTCTGATGCATGTTCAGTCATGAATTCATCATGAGAATACAAAGGGATTAGATCATTCATGGATACCCAATAGGAAATTGTATGACCTTCGTACAATCCCCATTGATCTCCATTTGATTCAGTATAAATCCATTCAATAAAGAATGTACTCCCTTTTTCAGCCTCATCAAACTGAAACCATGAATTTGGGCTGTGATAAACAGGAGTGTTATTTTGTGCAGTGTAGTATTTGTTTACAGAATAGCATTCATCAGCATGCCACTTATAAAAGCTGTCATCTGGTTCAATGAGAACATCTGCATAAACAGGAACATGCATTAGCACTGAAACTATAAAAAATAAGGTTATGATGCGTTTCAATTTAGTCATCTCCTCTTCGTTTGTTTGATACAGTATGAAAAATATGTGTCAAAATGATAACTAGCCCAATCAATAAAAGAATAGAAACAGGACTAAACAAGATAATGAAAGGAGCAGAAATCACATCTGCATTGACCGTATTTGTGAAAAGAAACAGGCAAAACAAAAGGGAAATCAATAGAGATTGGCATTTCATAAAAAGACCTCCTAAATCATTTGAATCAGTACACCTGTCAGATAAGAAAACAGGTTGATGAAAAGAGAAAACAGCCATGGGCGAGTCACTTGTTTGGAAAAAGAGCGATAATACAGAGCTTCAACAAGAATTGCTCCAGTTTCTAATACGATAGTCAAAAGAACAGGGTTAATGTTTCTGTACAATAGCCAATACAGACAGACAACAACAGGATTAGTAATGAAGTTGACTAAAAGGACTAAAAGCAGTTCATCTTTTGTGCGTATGTTCATCATCCAGGCAAAGCCAAGTTCTAACAGCCAAGTGCTTGCAAGTGAAAGAATAAGCGCATCAATCATGCAAATCACTCCTTAAAAGGCACATCAATACCAATGAGAGGGCAATCAGAAGAAGTGTAAGACCTTTAGGAACTGTTGAGATTCCAAGAGGAGAGGGCAAATACCCTAAAAAAAGAGCGAATGTAAGAAGGCCAAATGCGAAACCGCTTTGATTCTTTAATTCTAGAGTCATTTGTTTGAGGCAGATAGGCATGGTCATGTTGAAAAACAGAACACCTAACCATCCTGTTAAACTCCATTCAGCTTTGATAAAACATAAAAAGGAAATTCCCAAAGAAATAACAGCAGCTTTTTTAGATCCAATTGTATCCGCAAGTAGTCCTCCTAACATTTTTCCGAAGACAACAGCACAGGTCATCATAACAAGATGATCTGCTTTCCATGGCAGCTGCCAAGAAAAACCTGCAAAAGAGCGAATGACGACAACAATAAAGAGTGCACTGATCAATCCAAAAGATGTTTTTTCGGAAGGGTCATCAGGTGTTCCCTCATAAGTTCTAAACCAAATCAAAACAGAAAGAAAAACGAGCGCAATGACAATAGGTATCATCAAAGACAGGCTTTTATCTTGAAGCATCGTTCCAAAAGTGATGCCAAAGGCTCCTGGTGCAACAAAAATACCAAGCGCGGAAGACCCTTTCAGATGATCTAAAATGGGCTTGCCCTCTCCAAGATGATAAAGGGAATTGCCTGTCCCAATCAGAAGAACTGTCAAAAAAACAGGCAGAGGTAAAAAAGAAGCTAAAAGACATAGAATTCCTAAGAAAGACCATCTCATTTTTGGATAAGCATCTGCAATCACACCAAAAGGCATTTGCATCGCAAACGCCATGAAATTATAAATGATCACAATCTGAGCAGCGAATGAAGTTTCATGCAGTCTAGATAAAACCACATAGGCACAGGTAAAGTCCACTAGAAAATGACCAAGTGATGAAATTGTAAGAGATAGTTTATTGTTCATACTTCTATTGTAAAGAAAACCAGGTACAAATGCTACCTGGTTTGTTTGCTTTTTTGATTTTCACTTTGCATGAGGCGATCAAAAATAAGGTAGGAAATAAAATAGAAACCGGCAATCATCAGCGTGAATAATACGGTAAAGCGATTAATGTTTTGAAGTAAAATTTGAATCAAAGAACGTGGATGCAGAATATCCCAGCTGTTAAGTCGAAGAAATCTTCCGATGTATACACCATATCCGCAAAGAAGGCTTATAAGAATCATCCAGCAAAGATTCACGATAGAATGATGCTTGAATGGTAAAAGACAATGAATGACAGAAGTGGAAAAAAGTCCTGCAACTAATGCTAGAAAGATGCCTCCCCCTAAATAAATGAGCTCAACCCATTCTTTTAGATTCATTAGATAAGTACCATCATAGCCAATGAGTCCACTGGACTCAAGATGAATCAAATCTGTGATCATATAACAGGCATTGGGCATAAATACAAGCCACAGTGCCGCCGATAAAAGTGAAAAAAGTTCCCATCGTTTGAATAGGAAAGTAACTAACTGAGTGAATAACGCAAATCCAACAGGAATTACAGCCAACAGCAAATTCCAAAACAGCCAGCGAAGATTCAAGGTACCTCCATAGTTATTGATCATGATGCCAAAGAACACATAAATCAAAATAACAAATGCAAGCAATATCGTTAATTGAATATTTTTTTTCATTGGAAAACTCCTTTTAGTAGTTTGCAGTATGTACTGGATAAATATGAGTTGTGCAAGACAGATAGCATACTGATATCTTAGGAAAGTATTGCCTAGGAAATGCAAGCGTGAACCTTCTTGTAAAACCAATAATAGATATCATTATACATAAATTGTACTAGAAAAAAGTGAAAAAAATATGAAATGATTTATCAAAAAAATTGCCTTGGCTAACATTTGGTGCTATAATCCCGTTGTTAGCTGAAGCTAATTTTTGAGGTGGAGGGGAACCAAATGACATTAAGAGAATTAGAAATAGGACAAAGTGCCAGAGTAATCAGTGTAGGTGGAGCAGGAGCTCTGCGCCAGCATTTTCTGGATATGGGGATTGTTCCAGGCGCTGTGGTGACACTAGTAAAATATGCACCGATGGGTGATCCAATGGAACTGAGGATTCATGGATATGAATTAACATTAAGATTGGATGATGCAGCGCAGATTGATGTGGAGCTCATCAGTGAAAAAGAACTGAAAAAGTATCAGAAAGCTCAGGAAAAGAAGATGAATCATCCTGGATATGGAGAAGGTGGAAAATATCATGAAAAAGAAACGGAAAATCCACTACCCAAAGGAACAACACTGACGTTTGCACTGGCTGGAAATCAAAACAGCGGCAAAACAACTTTGTTCAATCAGCTGACTGGCTCGAATCAGCATGTTGGGAATTTTCCTGGTGTGACAGTGGACCGTAAAGACGGAAAGATCCGTGGAACAGATAATACATTGATTACTGATTTGCCAGGAATTTATTCCATGTCGCCATATTCCAGTGAAGAGATGGTGACACGTCAGTTTATTCTGGATGAAAAACCCAAAGGAATTATCAATATTGTCGATGCGACCAACATTGAACGCAATCTGTATTTGACGATGCAGCTTTTAGAACTGGATGTTCCTATGGTGCTTGCATTGAATATGATGGATGAAGTTCGAAGAAACAATGGTTCCATTGATGTTAATCGCATGGAAGAAGCACTTGGAATTCCAGTAATTCCAATTTCAGCTGCTAAAAATGAAGGGGTTGGCGAAGTCATTACTCATGCAATGCATGTTGCGCAGTATCAGGAAAAACCGCAGAAACAAGATTTCTGTGGTATGGATGATCACAATGGAGCACTTCATCGTGCACTTCATGCGATGATGCATCTGATTGTTGACCACTGTGAAAAGGCAAATCTTCCTGTTCGTTTTTGTGCCAGCAAGCTGATTGAAGGAGATCAGCATATTTTGGAACTTCTAAAATTGGATCAGAATGAAAAAGAGATGATTGAGCATATCATTTTACAGATGGAACAAGAAAGAGGATTGGATCGTGCTGCTGCAATGGCAGATATGCGTTTCAGCTTCATTGAGAAATTATGCACAGAAACGGTTGTTAAGCCGCAAGAAAGCATTGAGCATTTAAGAAGCCGTCAGCTGGATAAAATACTGACAGGAAAATACACAGCACTTCCTGCTTTCATTGCAATTATGGGTGCAGTCTTTTATTTAAGCTTTAATGTGATAGGTGCCTTTTTAGAAGAAATTCTTTCTTTTGGCATCGATGGTCTGACTGCATTTGTTGATGCTGCATTAAGCGCTGCACAGGTCAATGAAGTACTTCATTCTTTGGTCATTGACGGGATTTTTAATGGAGTAGGATCGGTTGTAGGATTTCTGCCCATCATTGTAACGCTCTTTTTCTTCCTGTCGCTTCTAGAAGACAGCGGCTATATGGCTCGTGTGGCGTTTGTTCTGGATAAACTGCTGAGAAAGATTGGGCTGTCTGGTCGAAGCATTGTACCAATGCTGATTGGATTTGGCTGTACGGTACCTGGTGTGATGGCTAGTCGTACACTGCCATCAGAAAGAGACCGTAAGATGACCATTCTGCTGACTTCATTTATGAGCTGTTCAGCTAAAGTGCCTATCTATGCTTTCTTTGTGGATGCATTTTTTCCAGAACATGAAGCACTGGTAATGATAGGGCTGTATGTACTGGGGATTGTGATGGCTATTGTCACAGCGCTTGTGTTTAAACAGACTTTATTTGTCGGAGAAGCGGTTCCATTTGTCATGGAACTTCCAAATTATCGCATGCCTGGCTTCAAAAATGTCTCTCAGCTGCTTTGGGAGAAAGCCAAAGATTTTTTGCAACGTGCATTTACTGTGATTTTCATTGCTACAATTGTCATCTGGTTTACCCAGAACTTTGATATTACATTGCACGTTGTCACGGATTCACAGAATTCTCTGCTCGCAAATGTTGCAGGAGTGATTGCACCTGTTCTTGCTCCACTCGGATTAGGTGACTGGAGAATTTCAACGGCACTGATTACTGGATTCATGGCGAAGGAAAGTGTTGTTTCTACACTTTCTGTCTTGTTTGGGACCACAGAAGCGCTTCTTGGTGCAATATCACCTGTTGCTGCTGCTTCACTATTGGTGTTCTGTCTGTTGTATACGCCATGTGTTGCAGCCGTTTCATCCATTAAAAGTGAACTGGGAGGAAAATGGGCAGTTGGTGTTGTGATTGGTCAATGTGTAATTGCCTGGCTTGCAGCTTTCTTAGTAAGAATCATCGGACTGATGTTTGGATTAATCTAAGGATACCCGAAAGGGTATCCTTTTCAATCGAAAACAAATAGAAAGTCGAATAGGGTTTTGTTGTGATTTGTTTATCAAGATGATATAATATTCAAAGAAATGTAAAAATTGCAAGGGGGCAGAATGATGAACTTCGTATTTATTTCTCCAAATTTTCCAAGAAATTACTACAATTATTGCAAGGGTTTGAAAGAAAATGGTGCCAATGTATTGGGGGTTGGCGATGAGCCTTATGATGAACTTGCACCTGAATTAAAGAACTCACTGACTGAATACTTTAAAGTAGGCAGTCTTGAAAATTATGATGAAGTTTATCGTGCAGTGGCATTTTTTGCCTGGAAATATGGAAAAATTGACTGGCTTGAATCCAACAATGAATACTGGCTGGAAAAAGATGCACGTTTAAGAACAGATTTTAACATCAATACTGGCATAAAAGAAGATCAGATTAGTTTCATCAAATACAAGAGTGAAATGAAAGCATTTTATGAAAAAGCAGGAGTTCCTGTAGCACGCTATCATTTGACATCTACTTTAGAAGAAGGAAAGAAGTTCATTGAGAAGGTGGGCTATCCAGTGATTGTGAAACCAGACAATGGTGTGGGTGCTGCACGCACATGGAAAATCAAAAATGATGCAGATTTGGAAGCATTTTATGCTGAACCTCAGATTACACAGATGATTATGGAAGAATTCATCAATGGTGATTTGATTTCTTATGATGGTATTGCAGATTCAAATCGCAATGTTATTTTGGAAACTCATCATGTATTCCCAGTTCCAATCATGGATGCTGTGAATGAAAATCTGGATGTTTATTACTGGAATGAACGAGAAATTCCTGAGGATCTAAAAGATGTTGGACGTAGAGTTATTAAGGCTTTCCCAACCAACAGCCGTTTCTTCCATTGCGAATACTTCCGTCTTCGTGAAGATAAGGAAGGTCTGGGCAAAAAAGGCGATATCCTTGGTCTGGAAGTCAATATGCGTTCACCAGGAGGACCTACTCCAGATATGATGAACTATTCAAGTGACATTGATGTCTTCAAGGTGTGGGCCAATATGGTCTGCTTCGATGAAGCAAAGATGGACACAAACAATAAAAAGTATTATGTAGTTTATGCAGCTCGTCGTGATGATCATCAGTATGAACACTCTACAGATGAAGTTGCAGCATGGTACAAGGATTATCTGGTTATGAATCAGAGAGTTCCTGCTGTTCTTGCTGGAGCAATGGGAGACTGGCTGATGATGGCAAGATTTGAAAACAAGGAAGAAATCATGCCATTTGTCAAAAATGTCTGCGAAAAATATGTGTAATGAAGGAGATACTTGAATGCATACTGCCTATTATAAAGAATACAGTACGAATCTAAACCGTGATATGGAATTTAAAGTCTATGGTCACGCAGGAAAACCATGCATTGTTTTTCCTGCTCAGGATGGGCGATTCTTTGATTTTGAAAATTTTGGCATGGTTGAGTGCTGCAAAGATTTTATTGAAGCAGGAAAGCTTCAGCTATTTTGCGTGGATGGCAATGACTGGAACAGTTGGACAGCCAAAGGTGATGAAGGCTGGAGAATAGAAAAACAAGAAGATTACATCCGTTATGTTTGTGATGAATTTGTTCCTCGTGTTTATGAAATTCACAATGAAACTTCAGGCGATGACTATTGGGGAAAGATTATGACCACAGGCTGCTCTATGGGGGCAACTCACGCATTGAATTTCCTTCTACGCCGTCCAGACATTTTTGATACAGTTGTCGCATTAAGCGGAGTATATCATGCGGCTTACTTCTTCCCGAATTATCATGATTCTCGCATTTATTTCAACTCACCTACTGATTTTATGAAAGGAATGCCTTGGAATCATCCGGTGCTTGAGCAGTATAGACAATGCAGAATCATTCTGTGCTGTGGACAGGGAGCATGGGAAACTGAAGCAATTGAAGATACAACCATTCTGAAGAATGAATTTGAACGCCTTCAGATTCCTGCATGGTGTGATTTCTGGGGATTTGATGTAAATCATGACTGGCCTTGGTGGAAGGTTCAATTCCCATATTTCCTAAAAAGCTTAGATTTGTAAAACATCAGGAATGCGGGACCGCATTCCTTCATTTTTGGAGGTTTTATGATTAAAAAAGAAAAAGTAATGATTACACCTTATAATGAAAAAAGAAGATTGCATATCTATCTTCCTGAATGCGTCAAAAGGAACGAAAGATGTGGTGTTCTTTATATGTTCGATGGTCACAACTTATTCAATGACAAAGATGCCACTTATGGTAAAAGCTGGGGATTGAGAAAGTATTTGGATGCTCATAAAGTTCCAGTTATTGTGGTGGGCATTGAATGTAATCACAAAGGAAACATGAGATTATCTGAGTTTTCACCTTACAGTTTCAAAGATAAGGAAATGGGCGAAGTGAACGCTACTGGAAAATTGCTGACACGATGGATTGTAGATGAACTTAAGCCATACATTGATTCAAAGTATCCTACACTTCCTGATCGTAATCATACTGCTATTGGCGGAAGTTCTATGGGCGGTTTGATGGCATTGTACATAGGTGTTTCTGAAAGTGAAACTTTCTCTAAGGCCATTTGTGTCTCACCTCATCATAAGCATTTGATGAAGCCTTTGATGAAAGATATCAGTCAGCCAGTGCATCCAGATACATTCTTTTATATCAGCTGGGGAGCTGATGAAGTCCGTACTAAAAAAGCACTTGCAACGCTTTCAGAATCCAATCTAAGAATTGCAGGTGCACTCAGAGGACGTGCTGATGTTTCCTGTCATCTGTATCCAGATCAGGATCATTCTGAAGCCTCATGGGAAAAAGAAACCCCTATCTGGATGAAAGAGTCTGGCATTTTCAATTGGAGGTCAGAAGTTTGGAAGTAAAAAACTATTTAAACATGATTCACTTTTGTGAAGAACTGAAAAATGTCACTCGTCACAGCTATACTTCAAAAGGCCGCCATGAAAGCACTGCAGAGCATAGTTTTAGACTGGCATTGATGGCTTATTTCATGAAAGATGAATTTCAGCATTTAGATATGGACAAAGTCATCCTCATGTGTCTGATTCATGATTTGGGCGAAGTCATCACTGGAGATATTCCTGTATTTGATAAGAGTGAACAGGACGAAGAAAAGGAATCAGAACTTTTAAACAGCTGGGTTCAAACGCTTCCTGAACCATACGTTTCAGAACTGAGTGCACTTTATCATGAAATGAATCAACTGGAAAGCGATGAAGCGAAACTGTACAAAGCACTTGATCAGCTGGAAGCAGTGGATCAGCACAATCTGGCTGATTTGAGCACATGGGAAGACCATGAATATCATCTGCAGCTGACACATGGTGAAACATATGCCAAATGTTTTGAAGTGACTCAAAAGCTGAAAGAAGCGATGAATGAAGAAACAAAAATGAAAATAAAACGGGGCAGATAATGTCCCGTTTATTCTATTCTTTGCAAGAATGATGTCTTTTTTTTAAAAACAAAAGTATAATGATTGCAGGAGTGTGAGATGATGAAAGTATTATTACTGAATGGCGGTCCTCATCCTCAAGGGTGTGTAGCAACTGCATTGGAAGAAATTGCTCGTGTGCTGAAAGTTGAAGGCATTGACAGTGAAATTGTCTGGATAGGCAATCATCCCATTGGAGGATGCATTGCCTGCGGCATCTGCAGAAAAAAGGGAAAGTGTTTTTTAGAGGATGGTGTCAATGAATTTGTTGAGAAGGCCAAAGACTGCGATGGTTTTGTCTTTGGCTCTCCTGTCCACTATGGAAGTGCATCTGGAGCTATCACTTCATTCTTGGATCGTGCCTTCTATTCAGGTTCGATTCATTTTAGAGGAAAGCCTGGAGCTTGTGTTGTTTCCTGCCGCAGAGGTGGGAATACTGCAGCTTTTGACCAGTTGAATAAGTATTTTACAATTAATCAGATGCCAGTCGTTTCTTCTCAGTACTGGAATCAGGTTCATGGGAATACACGGATTGAAGTGCTTCAAGATCTTGAAGGTATGCAGACGATGCGTACGTTGGGACATAACATGGCATGGCTGTTAAAGTGTATTGAAGCAGGAAAAGAAAAAGGAATTGAGTTTAATCCTGCACATGAAAAACGCGTGCATACAAATTTTATCAAATAAAAACTGGCTCATTTGAACCAGTGATAGTGACAGCCTGCACAGATTGCAGGCTGTTTCTTCATTTATTTAGGCTGCTTGTTTTGTTTGTAGGTAAGGCAGTCCATCTCATAATCCGCAGCCATATGTTTTAAAATGCTGGATACAATCTTAAAGAGTTTAGAATCTTTGGTGTAGTCTGCAGGAGCAATGAAATCAACACGCCCATCTTCTGCCAGTTCAATGGTGCTTTCTGTAGCTTCATAGTTGGGATGATAAACTGCAATGGATTTGCCGCCATTGCCTTTGACCAGTTTCATGCATGGAACATCAGTTACACCATCTGCAATGTAAATCATTCGTTCAAATGGAATCCTCTTTTCTTCTTCAGGGGTGCTTTTGTTCAGCAGCCTGTCATTTGCTACCCCCATATCTAAGATGCCTTTGTTGATGCGATAGATATATTGCGTTTTCGTCGTGTAGTTTACGACAGTTGCAGGCCAAACTGCAACATGGTTGGCATCGTACAAAAATTTGCAGGCATAAATTCTCTTGAAGTATTTGCTGATTTTTGTCCCTCTGATAATTTCTTCCAGTCCAGATGAAATGACATAGTGTTCAATCTCTAAATTGTATTTTTGACCAATTTTATTGATGTTTTTGAACCATGTTTCTACACCTGGATGCAATTCAACATCTTTTCCGAGTTTAACGAACTCTTTTTCCGTGATGCTTACATTTTTTTCTGTAGCCTTTCTTAGCATCATGTACATGTAAGAAAGAATGGAGTCCATTGTATCACCTGTAATTTGATTCACTTCATCCCAAAAGCTATGGGCATTTTCATAGCCAAGTGATGGGATAAATGTGAACTCCTGCATATCTTTTGTTGATAGGGTTTTATCAAAATCGTACATGATTGCGACCAATGTTTTCTGATTATTCTCTGTCATAGCTGATTCCTCTTTTCATGATTGTGAAGTGTATGTTCAGTTTTAGATAAACTAATTATAGCATAAAGAAGAATTTTAATGGATAAGATGTAGGAGTGAAGTTATCGTTGATGTGATGAATCTAAAATCGGAGTTTGGATGTTTTTCATCAAGGGACAGAACAGTTTCTTTTTTCGACTTCTTTTTTTATTTGAAGAACATACACTGTCAAAAGAGGTGGTTACATGCAGATACCGTATCAGATTGTACGAATGAAGGAAGAAAAATATGCAGTCATGCCTTACATCTCCCAAGTGGATTACCCTTATCTAGCACGGGAATTGTGTGAACAGGGCTGTAGAAGAGTCCTTGCAGTTTTTGGTTATTATTGCCTTTCTTTTTCAGCTCAGGGAATGGATGTGCTTTTGGGTCAAGAGGAAATAACGTGTGTTGCCAGTTTTTTGTATCAGCAGCATCAGAAAAAGGAATTTGATGTCACAACACCAATGAGCGTAACTCATGTTCAGGTGATTCGTGAAGAACCTTTTGAATGTATCATTCAGGAAAATAACCATCAAAGCATGAAAGAATCTGTTGTGATGAGGGGATTAGCACATGTCAAATGAACTTGTTTATCTGGTAAAAAATGCAGAAAGAAAGACAAAGGTAAAGGTTTATCTTCAAACTAAAAAATACGATGAATTTCCTTTTGCAATATATGATCAGATCATTGTAGCGGATTATGATGAAGTAAGACCTTTTCTTGATTCACTAAAGTTTGAACAAATGCATATAGAAACACTTAGCAGAAAGAGTGCTCTGGGGCTACAGGATGTGTTTGATATGGATGCAAGAATTGAACCTGGGGCGTTGATTCGAAATGGAGCAACAGTAGAAAAAGATGCGATAGTATTAATGGGCGCAGTCATCAATGCTGGAGCACATATAGGCTCATGGACCATGGTGGATATGAATGCTGTGATTGGTTCTGGTGCACAGATAGGCAAACGCTGCCATATTGGAGCAGGAGCGGTAATTGCAGGAATGATGGAACCTGCAGGTACAAAATCAGTCGTCATTGAAGATGATGTTTTTGTTGGTGCAAATGCCGTGATTCTAGAGGAAATTACAGTAGGGCATCACAGCATCATTGGAGCAGGAGCAGTAGTTACAAAGAATGTTGAACCTTACAGTGTGATGGCGGGAGTCCCAGCTGTAAAAATCAAAGAAAATGGACAGGATACTATGATTGAGCAGGATCTTCGAGGGCAATGATAAAAATTTGATAGCACACAAATCACACTAAAAATGATATACTAACAATGCAACGAGCGGCATAGATGGGCGTAAGACCAGTTGAAATGCCGCTTTTTTCTTTTTTAGGAGGTCGGCAATGTATAGTGAAAATGAAGTTGTGGTTTATCGGAAAGACATGTATCGCATCAAAGAAATCAAAAGAGATAATACTGGGAGTGTTAGTTGTTATCTGCTTGTTCCCTATGAAAATGATGATGGTTCTTTAAGAGTACAGGTTCCTGCTACAAATAAAAAGGGGTATCTTAGAAAAGTAAGCACAAAAGACGAAATTGAATCTCTTATTAGCAGGATTTCAGAAATTCCAGTACTGGACGGTACTTCAAGAGTCATTGAAAATGAAGTGAGAAAAATTCTGAAAAAGCCAAGCTTAGATGATCTTGTGTGTATCATTAAAACGACATATTTGAGAAATCAGGAACGTTTAGAAAGCAATAAAAAGACAAACGCAGCTGAAAATGCTTTTTTTAAAGAGACAGAGAAATTATTGTATCAAGAAATGGGTGTTGTTTTGAATTTAACTTGTGAACAAGTAAAGGAATATATCATTCAAAAAATTAAACCTGATTCCAGGTTTAATTGATGTTTCGATAAGTTTTTGTGATGCGAATGGTTTTGATATAGTGGTTGTTGGTACCTGTCTCATCTGTGATGGTTTGAGGGGGAATATGTTCTGTCATTTCCCATATGCGCTCTATTGTACAGCTTTCTACATTCTCATTGGGACAGTCTGTGATAGAGCATTGTGAAGATGAATCCGTACTGCTAGAAGTACATGTTGGTCTGCATTCATTGTTTCCGCTGCAGTTTGGACAATCATTACCGCAGCAGTGAAAATCTTGATTTGCAGTATTTGTGCAGTCATTCATGTCTTCTGGGCTGTCAAAACCATTTTCAAATTCTCTGATGGCTTCGTTTTTGATCTGGTTGAATGTCATTTTGAGTTCGCTCATGTGTATCCTTCCTTTCAAAGCTAGTGTATTCATTGGATAAAAAAGTGTGTCAAAAGTTTAGACTGATTTTTGATATTTGAATACATTAATAGAGAAAGGAGTGAACCAAATGGCAAAGATATTTGTATATGACCCTGACAACAATCAGATGTATACGTTGTATCGAGAAGAGAATGAACCGATGCCATACTCATATGATAGAACCCTTTTGGTACGAGAGTTTCGTGGCTCTAGCAATTCCTCGGTTTTATGGACAACAACGACTGCTATGGAATCTTGGAACGCTACTCGTAGAACATATGGATCAGGTATTCCAGTAGGCTATGCGTTTAAACGTATTTGGGAGGGTGGACATGGACTTCAGTCACAGCATTATGCAGGTGTTTCTTTTGATGTAGGACAAAGACTGTCGCAATCTCAGCGAAATCGAATTTACAATACTGCAAAATCTTTAGGTGTTTGGGGATATGTAGAACCATTAAGTATGACACCTACATGGGTACATTTTGATAGAAGATATGCAACAGGTGCCTGCGGAGGAACTGCAGGTTTTCCAACGCTTCGCAATGGTTCCGTAAGCACCTATGTGCTGGTTTTACAGGATGCCCTGAATGCATTAGGATATTCTACTCAGATGCTGGATGGCAAGTTTGGAAATTTGACACGAAATGCAGTGCTTCAGTTTCAAAGAGCCAATGGTTTGAGCGCTGATGGCATTGTGGGATGTCAGACGTGGAGAGCAATTGCTAGCGAGGTTGTTGGAATTGGAAAAACACCAACAGTCATTGATCCTTAAAAGAAAGATACAATTATGCCTGAAGTTAGCGAACTTAGAATGAGAAGAACGAGGATACGCAGCGTATCCTTTTTTTCTGGATTCACTCTAAAAAGAACAAGCAAACCTGTACCTGCATTGGCACAAAGTCCTGCAATTAGTGCTGAAAAGGTCAATAGATCATTTACATAAAGCTGAGTTAAGAAGATGCTGGAAGCACAGCTCGGGATTAACCCAATAAATGCACTGAAGATAATCTGAATAAAACTAGGAAGCATTGTCACAGCAGAAAGAAGATGTTCAGCATCATGCATGATGATTTCCAGTACCAGTGTGACCAGAAATAGAGTCCAAGTAATTTTAACCGTGTGAATCGCTGCAGATTTCCAGATGCCAGATGAGCATCCACAGTTTTCTTCATGGCAGAGAGATTCTATGTCAGTCTGTTTTGGTTTCACTACAACATGGAACAGCGTACCAAAACCTGTACCCGCTATCCATTTAATGAATAAAATAGATAGGATTTCTTTAAGCGGAACGTTTGTACTGATCATGATTGGAAGCATATCATCTGAACAGCTTATAAAAGATGCAAGAAGTGTGCCTAGAGAAATAAGTCCTGCAGCATAAAAATTTGCAAATAGGGAAGGAATGCCGCAATGAGGTATTAAGCTTGTACCTGATGCAATTATGGGACTCAATAGAGACTGTTTCAATATTATAGGCTGAATCTGTTTGGCTTCAATCGTTTCTAAAATAAGGTAAGTTAAAAACAGAACTGGAATCATTGGGAAAATATGTTCAAATGTATGAAAAAGGGGTTCCACTATCTTATCTCCTTTACTGAAGTTATTATTGTAATAGAATTGCAGCAAAAAAGCACGAAAAATGACTAAAAAAGGAAAACTATCAGCTTTCCAGTTCATTTAGTAAATGTTGACAGCCTTCTAGCACATCACGATAGGTTTCTTCAAAGTTGCCTGTATACCATGGATCGGCAATATTTCGATTCATTAGTGTCCTGATTTTGTCATGATACTTTTCAGGAAGAATACGTTTAGCATAACGGATATTTGAAGCATCCATGCAAAGAATCAAATCGAATTCTTCACCATCTTTTAGAGTGATTTGTCTAGCATAATGTTCAGTATAAGGGATATGATAGCGATGAAGGATGTTTCTAGTTCCGTAATGGATGCCATTGCCGATTTCTTCGCGGCTGACTGCTGCAGAGTCAATGATAAACAGATGTTCTTTGCCTGCTTTTCTAACTAGATCTTTCATCACGAATTCAGCCATTGGGCTTCTGCAGATATTGCCGTGACAAACAAA
>JAFQKG010000168.1 GCA_017397025.1 Erysipelotrichaceae bacterium
AAAATTGGCTGTTTTTTTGAAAAAATGTGTCTACTTTTACGATGATTGAATATTTTAGCTAAACCGTTATAGATTTCTTTATTTAACGGTATTTTCTATGGTAGACACTTTTGTGCCAACTTAGTCCTTCGCATAATGTATATTATACGAATATTATGTATTATTTGCATTCGATAAGTATTAAAGGAATAATCATTTCTTCTTCAGTAAGTCCTGCGTGGTGTGACTTTAAAATAAAACTATCCGGTGAATCCACGATCATTTTATCTGATATTGAAATAGCAATAAAATCTCCAATTGAATCGTCAAATCCTGCTCGATTTTCCCCTGTTCCAAACAGTTTCATTTCTTTGATTTCATCACTTGAATAAACGAGAAATTCATCTTCGGAAAAATATTGATAGAAAGTCTTTTTAAAAAATGGTCTACATTCTTCTTTGATATGAAACACACTTGCTCTAGTTTCAATAGATGTTGGACGAATCATCATTTTTACCAGTTCTTCTGCTTCGCTGAGATACAGCGGTTTTACATCAAGATGACCATGATCTGCAGTAACGATGATCAAAGTATCTTTTAACTCTGATGAGATATCTTCAAGCCAGTCATTGATTTCTTGAATTTTCTGTGTTACTTCAACTGGATGAGATCCATTTGTGTGCATCAAAGAATCTGGCTGCGTATCATACAAATAAAGATAATTTTTTTCATTAGAACTGCATTTTTTAATAACTTCTGTTTTCAGTTCTTCTTTGTTTTTGTAGATGGACCATTTAAATGGAAAGTAGAAATACCCTTTTCCATCCCCTTTTTCATTGATGATCTGATGAAGATAATGATTTGGATAAATCTGTTCTGCAGCATCTTCTGTCCACTCAAAGGGTACATATGTATCTCGAATGCAGTTTCTGAACAACGTCACAATTTCGTCAATTTCTTTGATGTACATGTTCCAGCCAAGCCAGCCATGTTCATTAGGCATCAGACCAGTTGTATAGGTAGTTGTTGATGCTGTTGTAGTAGGCGGAAAAACAGAAAGGAAATCACTGTGGTGATGTTTTCTTAAAAACGAATCCTCGCTTAAATGTTCTTTGAGCTGCTGTGTGCCAAGTCCATCACTGAGATATAGAATCACATGTTGATAGTTATTTTCTTCGAGAATTCTATCAATAATTGGATTACCTGGATGAAATTGCGTACACTTAAAGTGCTTTAAAATAGAGTTTGCGATATTTGCTGGTCCATTGTTATAATCTGGGAACAGTACTTTTTTCATAAAATTCTCCTGTCATTGATTTGACTCATCTTGTTACATAATCTCATTTTAACTGAATGATCTTCAGGTTTCAACTTAAATCATCATAGTTAGAAAAAAGCAGGATTTCTTCAAACCCTGCTTTTAAATGATATTTTTACCCAATGACATTACGTCCAATATTTCATTTAAATTCCTTGATGAATCCAGGTGATAAACCTATTATCACGTCATTGGAGATGCTGTTTCTTTCAGCATTGTATTTTCGCTTCCTCAATCAGCCAGCCCTGATTGGGAAGCTTCTTAATAATTCAGCAGTACCTTTTTCATGAAGCAGTACCTCCTTCTTAATAACAAGCTCTGGTGCTTGCTTCTATTTACACTTTTATCTTATCTAAAATCAAAGTAAAAAACAGTCTATTTTTATCAATTTTTCTATGCTATAATTTAAATGTTGAGGGTATGATTCCTTTTTGTACCATTTAAAAATCACTTCGTTTGAAGTGATTTTTTTATTTTAAAGAAGCTAGATAACTAGACCCATACTTTGGCATATCAACTTCAAAGTTGTCTGCTACGGTTGCTCCAAGGCTGGCAAATGTATCAGTTGGATGCAGAAGACCAGCACCTTTGTGTGATTTAGAAGCGATGACAAGTGGAACCATTTCGCGAGTATGATCTGTTCCATGGTGCACTGGGTCATTGCCATGATCTGCAGTCAGAATGACACAATCATCTTCATTGAGAAGTTCAAACAATTCTTTAAGCTGACGATCAAACAGTTCAATTTCTTTTGCATACCCTTCTGGATTTCTGCGATGTCCCCAAAGTGCATCAAAATCAACAAGATTGACAAAACATAAACCAGTGAAATCTTTTTTAGCTAATTCAATGGTGATGTTCATGCCATCTTCATTGGATTTTGATTTGTAGGCTTCTGTGATTCCTTCTCCATCAAAGATATCTTTGATTTTACCTACTGAAATCACATCTAAACCATGTTCTTTTAGTGCATCAAGTACTGTTTTTCCATAAGGTTTTAATGCATAATCATGACGATTGGATGTACGTTTGAATTCGCCTGCTCGATTGCCTACAAATGGTCGAGCGATGATGCGTCCAACCTTCCATTCATCTTTCATCGTAATCTCTCTTGCGATTTCGCAGCATCGATAGAGTTCGTCTAAACCAAATGTTTCTTCATGGCAGGCAATCTGAAGCACGCTGTCTGCTGATGTATAAACAATCATCTTCCCTGTTTTTATGTGTTCTTCGCCCAGTTCATCTAAGATTTGTGTGCCTGAAGCAGATTTGTTGCCAATCCATCCATGTCCTGTTCTTTTTTCCAGTTCATCCATCAATTCTTGAGGGAATCCTGTTTCAGTAAAAGTCTGAAATGGTGTTTGAATGTTAAGACCCATGATTTCCCAATGCCCTGTCATGGTATCTTTACCAACAGAAAGTTCCATCATTTTTGTAAAGTAGGCTTCAGGATATAAAACAGGTTCAATACCTTGAATACGATGAAGATTACCCATTCCAAGTCTTTTCATCATTGGACAAGACAAACCATTGACAGCTTCAGCAGTATGGCCAAAAGTATCCGCACCAGCATCGGTGTAGTTGGCAGCATCTGTCATCTGTCCTACACCTAGTGAATCCATAACGATGACAAACATTCTCTTGTATTTTTTCATATGTTCTCCTTTGATCCGGCATGATAACGGCGGTAACCTTCAATAAGACGCTCTTTTTGTACATGGGTGTAAATCTCTGTGGTAGAAATGCTGCTGTGTCCTAAAAGCTCTTGAATGGCTCTTAAATCAGCTCCATGATTCAAAAGATGCGTTGCATAGGAATGCCTCAGCTTATGAGGTGTAATTTCCTTATCAATACCAGCTTCTCTGCAACAGTATTTTAACATCTTTTCAACGCTTTCACTAGTCACTTGCTTCCCTTTTTGATTGATAAAAAACGTATGCGAACTGCGATAAGCGAAAAGAGGCCGCAGTGTATCCAAATAATATCTCATAGTTTTACGTGTCAGTTCAGGAACCGGAACAATTCTTTCCTTATTGCCTTTGCCTGCAATTCTAAGAAATCCTGCATCCAGATTGACCTGGGACAAAGTCATAGAAAGACATTCGCTGATACGAAGACCACAGCCATAAATTGTCATGAAGATTGTTTTGTACAAGAGATGAACTG
>JAFQKG010000169.1 GCA_017397025.1 Erysipelotrichaceae bacterium
AGACTGAAAAGGATTATCTTAAAGAAGTACAGGTTTTGAAACCTGAAAGAAAAAGGATAAAGAATCAGTTGTCTCAGCTCATCTTCAAAAGAAACAGAAATCTTCAAATCATGGAAAGACCAATGAAAACCTGCTGCTTTGGAGGAAGGAAACTGGCTAAGCTTAGAACGACAGCGAATCAGTCTAATGAGCAGTGGTACAAAGAATATCATCATGCCAGAAATCATTTGATCTCAGTCTGCGGAAGAAGACAAGGAAAGTATTCCAATAACCTGTTCAAATATCATGTGGATGAAGATTATTTGATCTACAGATGCAGTTCAGAAAGAAGAGAAATCAAGCTGAATATCAAGTTTCATCATGATGCAGAACATCTCATCAAAGCAGTGAAGCTTCCACACAACACTGCAGGTAAAGCAGTACAGTATGATCTGATAGACTGCAAAGAATACTTTATCATACGAGCTGTTATTGAAGTGCAGGCTGAACCTGCAGAATTCAATCGAAGCATGGGAACAGTAGGGATCGATATCAATGTAGATCACATTGCCTTGTGCGAAACAGACAGACATGGGAACTGTGTACTGCTTAAAACGATACCAATGAATCTGACAAACAAAACAAGAAATCAGAGAAAACACATCATACGAAACACAGCAAAGAAAGCAGTGCTAGAATCAGTAAGAAGCAATAAACCACTCATCATTGAAAGGTTAGATTTCAAGCAGAAGAAGATGAACATGAGATATGGAAACAAAAGACAGAATCAAACACTTTCTGAATTTGCCTACAAAGAAATCACAGAGAGTTTAAAAAGCAGATGCAGAAAAGATAAAGTGTCTTATAAAGAAATCAATCCTGCCTATACAAGCAGGATCGCAAGAAATAAATACATGAAGTCCATGGGATGCAGTATCCACATGGCAGCATCATATGTGATCGCACGCAGAGGATGTGGATACATTGATGTAGTATAAACAAAGCACAAAAGAAATCATTCCAACCTGAACTGGATTCTATCGACTAGAGGATGGATAGCTTTGAGGCAGGATGAACTTGGGGTGATTACTAACAATTTTATTCTTACAGAAAAGCTGTTTCGAGTTAGGCTTACGAGCAGGAAGCAGACTATCTGTAAGATACTGGTCTTGCAAGATAAAGACTAGGTCATAGCTAAAGCTATGATAAATGCCAAATGAATTTATTCATTTGACACTATCTTGTTCGCTTAAATTAGATGAAGTAATCAGAATGTTTCAGCTGTTCCTTTTTGTTAAAGACAATGAAATCATTGTCTGATGAGGCAGTGGCCAAAAGAATATCCTCTAGTTTGGAAGAGTGAGTTTCCTTGAGTTTCATTTTCAGCCAGTTTTCATCAAAGCCAAGAGAATGTAGATTATCATGCATGATGTGCCCATCAATGATGACATGTGCATGCAGCTGATTTTCGCTGTAATCCAGCTGCGTATCTTCGATTTTCACAGGCTCTGCTTTCTTTTTTGGAAGAATTGAGAGTTGACCTGTGGTTTCCATGACTGCGTAGTCAATGTCATCAAGATTAAAAAAACCTTGAATTCTGCATTGTGTCGTAAGATCGTTTATATCAAAATGAATTTTTTTCAGATTGGCTTCAATAATTTTTCCGTGATAAATCAAAATATAGGGAACTCCTGTTAATATTCTTCTGGCTTTGATGCTTTTGGATGTGAGCCAGGATTCAAAAACATTGGAGCCTGCATAAAGAATCATTGCCAATAAAGGAAGATGCCATTGCATTTCGGTTTCAAGGGCAAAAGTAGCTGCAATATCACCAATTGTAATGCCTACAATGTAGTCATAATAGGAACATTGCGATATCTGTTTTGGACCTGTCCATTTTGCCAGAATTTGAAGTGTAAGAATCGATGCAACTGTTCGTATGAGAATTGAAAAGATTTCCATGAGGAGACCTCCTGGTGTTAGTATGGAATCAAGATTCAAACTCATGTAAAAACTAGATGAAAACTGAATCATATTTGTGCTCTAAATGGAACAAACTATGGTAGAATAAAAACTCGTAGGTGATATAATGTCAAAATACAAATTTTTTATTGCCTTAGTGTCTGTTGTGACTTTATTGGCAGTTGCTCTATATGTAAAAGATCAGATGATTCCTGATCTTTTAAAAGATTCACGCAATGAACAGGTTCATTCTTTGCGCTTTGATACACAAGAAGCGAAGGCAGTTGTGTTTTATCCGAAGAATGTAGAGACTGAATTTGTGAATTCCATGGCACAGTACATTCGCTCTGATTTGAAAGCGAGTCATTTTTCATCAGAAAATTTGAAAGTGGATTTTCGTCAGTTTGAAACTGGAGATACACTGTTTCTCTGTTTTGATGTTGTGGACGAGAGTGGAAAGCTGTTAAGGACTTATAGCGGAATCTGTCATCTTGAAACTCATGAAGTGCTTCAGCTGGATGATCTGGTTCAGGATTCCTTCTATGATTTTTTGTCTTCAGAGTTCAGAACTGCCATTAAATCTTCGGGTATTTTAGGAGATGCTGCTTATACAACTGAGTTTTATGAAAAGACCAATGCGGAGAAAATGAGAGAGGTTAGCTTCTATTTAGAAGATGATACAGCTTATTTGTATCTGGAAACAAAGATTGCTGGAAGTGATGAGCTGCTTTGTGCAGAGCTGAAGTTAAGTCGCTTAGCTCCATATTTTGAGGAAGATGAACTTTTTTATCAAGCTCCAAGGCTGGTGAATCCAGTTTCTCATTATGTAGATCCAGAGCGCCCAATGGTGGCTTTGACGTTTGATGATGGACCGGTTAGAAACAATACACTTCTGGCACTTCAGCTATTGAATGAATATGATGCCAAAGGTACATTCTTTATGCTGGGATTTCGTATGGAAAGAAATCCGGATGTTGTGTTGGAGGTCTTAAATGAAGGCCATGAAGTAGCTTCGCATACTTACAACCATCCGTATCTAACAAAAAAGAGCACGAATCTGACGTATCAGTATTCGCGCAATCAGGAAATTCTAAGTGAAATTACAGAAGGACAGGCTGAAATACGACTGCTTCGACCACCTTACGGTTCGTTTGATAAAAAGGTCAAGGAAACATCTCCTTATCCATTGATTATGTGGTCACTGGATACGCTGGACTGGAAGACTTTGGATGCACAGGCAACACATGACAGCATCATGGCCAATGTGCAAGATGGAGATATCATTCTGCTTCATGATCTTCATGAAAGTAGTGTAGAGTCTTTAAAAACAGTTGTTCCTGCTTTGATTGATGCTGGATATCAGCTTGTAACTGTTTCCGAATTGATGGAAGCCAGAGGAATTGAAATGAAAAGTGGAGTCAGCTACTCCAAGGCAAGAAAACAGACAGACGCATCTGAGTAGATGCGTCTGTTTTACACTTTGATTTGTGAGAGAACTTCTTTTAGAGGGGCTTTGATGCACAAATCAGCACGCTCATCATAGTCAGTTGTGGATTTGTTGATGATGACAAGATGTGATCCTTTGAAATAGCGAATTAGACCAGCGGCAGGGTAAACTGTCAGCGAAGTGCCTAAAACAATCAAGACATCTGCACTTCGAATCATTTTTATGGAATCAAACAAGTCCTTTTCATTGAGTGCTTCTTCATAAAGCACAACATCTGGTTTAATGATGCCACCGCAGCTGCAGCGTGGAACATCTTGACAAGAAGTAATGGAAAAAAGAGGGTGTTTTTTCTTACATTTTGTACAGGTATTTCGAAGTGTTGAGCCATGAAGTTCAATGACTGTTTTTGAGCCTGCAAGGGTATGCAGACCATCGATGTTTTGAGTAATGACACCTAGACTTTTTCCTTTTGATTCGCAAGCAGCAATGAAGTTATGAGTGATGGATGGCTGTGCCTGTTCATAAATCATTTTGTTTCTGTAAAAGCGATAAAACTCTTTTGGATTCTCTAAAAAGAAAGAATGGGAAATGATGGTTTCAGGCGGGAAATCATATTCCATCGCATATAATCCATCCGTGCTTCTGAAATCTGGAATACCGCTGTCCGTTGAGACACCTGCACCAGTAAAAAAGACAATGTTCTGGGCTTGATCTATGATTTTTTGCAGCTGTTCAATCTGATTCATGCATTTCATCCTTTCTGTACTGTTTCAAAATACTGGTTAGATAATTCTGATAGCTGTCGATCAGGCTTTGAGGCTTAACAATTTTGACTTGTGTGTTGAGTGTAGCTAGCCATCCCATAAGTGTTGGTGAAATGGACGTGTTAATGTTGACTGTAAAAGAAGTATCATTCTGTTTGATCAGTAAGAAGTCTTCTCCAAACTGATCATAAAGCAATGAGACAAGGCGATCATCTTTGATAAATTCCAGTGTGATGTTAACTTTTTCACCAGAATACATGCCGATGCGCTCCATCCTGTATTGTTTTAAATCAAATGGCTTAGGTTCAAAGCTGAGTTCAGTGCATTCAAGCTGATCCATTTTATCGACTCGATATTGTGTGATGTTGTCATGAGAATCCATTTTAAACAACAGATAGTAGGCTTTGTTTTCCCATAGAAGGGCATAAGGATCTCCCTGATAGATTTTCTTTTGACGGCGATAATGACGTTTTTTATCCAATCCAATATCAAAATAAGTAAAGCGGATTTTCTTTTTGGTGCTGATAGCTTCTAAAAGTGTATCGATTGAATAAAGAATCTGTTCATTGGAGCTTTTGGGAGCATCCAATTCAACACTTAGAGCTTCTTTTTCATAGATAGTGGCAAAACGAAGGAGCTTTTCCTTGATTTGCTTTGTCTTTTTCTGTGTCAAAAAGGAAGAGGCATCCACGGCATCCATGAGGATTTTCAAATCAACTGTCTCAAAAAAGCGTTCAGAAAGTACATATCCCATGCGAGGTGTGCGTATGAATTCAACCTCTATCCCTGCTTTGGAAAGAGCTTTGAAATCATCATAGATGGCTTTTCTTTCACAGGGGTAGCCTTGTGTTTCTAGAGTAGAAATGATTGTAGGCATGCTTAAAGGATGCAGCAAATCACTTTGTTCCATCAAAAGCTGCAGTAATGCTAAAACGCGAGATTTTGAATTTTCTTTTTTCATAAGTCTATTTTATCACTGTACGTCTTAAAGGACAATGAATGACTGATTTTTCTGTACAATAAAATCAGTCAGTGAGGTGGATAGAATGAAGTTAGAAAGAAGATGCTGTGGATTAGGTCTGATGCTGATTGTGAATTATATGTTTCATCATCAGTATGCGCCAGCTGTTTATTTTGGTGTGGTACTGTGTGCTCTTTTAGTCAAGTATAGACAAGTTAATGTGGGAGAAATGATGGAAAAAACGTTGATTCGTTTTGTGATTCTGCTTGGCTGTGCTTTGCTGTTTTCAGTAGAAATACCTGCAGTGGAAGGATTGAGCTGGTTTGTTCTGTGCATGCTTTCATCTTGTTTCATGCAGCGCATTCAAAAAAACTCAACGGAGTTTCGTGAAAACATCAGCTGTATCAATATAATCACTCTGACGTGTGTTTTCTGTGGTTTGGCTTTGTCTTCATGGATCAGCTGGAATCTTTCTTATGGGATTGTTTGGCTGTGCGCTTTGTTTCAGCCAAGTGGTCTTGCATTGATTGAGCCATTGAACTCATTTGCTTCTAAATCATTGGGTAAATAAAAGGACGGAAAATTCCGTCCTTAATTCATTTTTGACATTAAATCGCAGATTTGATTGGCATATTCAACTGGGTTATCGATACTGAGCCCTTCAATCAGAAGTGCCTGATTGTATAGAATGCTGGTGTACATCTTCAACGTTGATTCATCAGTATCTTTCAGTTTCTGTAATGTTGTGAAAATTGGGTGGTTTGGATTGATTTCAAGAATACGTGATGCTTTGATGTTGCTTCCTTCTGGGTTTTGTGAAAGGATTTTTTCCATTTCCAGTGAAACTCCTTCATCAGAAACAAGACAGACTGGATGTGATTTTAAACGGCTTGAGATGCGAACATCACTAACTGTCTCATGAAGTGTTTCCTTCATCATAGAAAGCAGATCTTTGTTTTCTTCTTTCTTTTTCTCGATTTCCTGTTTTTCTTCTTCAGTGTCCAGATTTAAATCGCCTTGGGCAATGGACTTGAACTTTTTGCCTTCAAATTCCTGAAGTGAAAGTGTAGCAAATTCATCGACATCATCCAAGAAGTAAAGAACTTCATAGCCTTTGTCTTTCAGACGTTCCATTTGCGGCAGCAGATTAATCTGTTCAATGGATTGTCCGCAGGCATAATAAATCAAATCTTGGTTTTCTTTCATGCGTTCAGCGTATTCTTTTAATGTGACATACTTGTCTTCAAAAGAGGATTTAAACAGAATGAGGTTCTGAAGTGTTTCCTTGTGAGCACCAAAGTCTTCGTAAACGCCATATTTGAGTTGCAGACCAAAACTTTGGAAGAATTCTTCATATTTCTCACGGTTGTTTTTTAAAAGATCTTCCAGACCGCCTCTGATTTTCTTTTCAATGCTTTTGGCCATGGTTTTCATCTGACGATCCTGCTGCAGAATTTCACGGGAAATGTTCAGGTTCAAATCATTGGAGTCGACAAGACCTTTGACAAATCTAAAATAGCTTGGAAGCAAGTCTTTTGCCTTGTCCATGATAAAGACACCTTTACAGTACAGCTGCAATCCAGGCTCATATTCAGAAGAATAGAAATTATATGGAGCTTTGGTAGGAATGTACAATAGGGCATTGTAGCTGATGTTTCCTTCCAGTGAATAGTGCAGTGTTTTAGCAGGTTCATCAAAGGCGAAGAACTTGCTGCGATAAAAATCATTGTATTCTTCTTCACTCACATCTTTTTTGTTTCGTTTCCAAAGCGGAATCATGGAATTGATGATTTGATGTTCCATCACTGTTTCATACTCATCAGAATCGTCTTTTTTGTGCGTTGTTTCTACCATCATTCCAATTGGATAACGAACATAATCTGAATACTTTTTAATCAGCTGTTTAAGCGTGTAAGTTTCCAGATATTCATCATAGTTTTCTGTGTCAGTGTTGTCTTTAAGCGTCAGAATGATTTCTGTACCTGCAGTAAACTTGTCACTCAAAGAAATAGTATAGCCGTCATCTCCTGTAGATTCCCATTTGTAGGCCTGATCTTCCTTGCAGGATTTAGAATTGACTGTAATCATTTTGGCAATCATGAATGCCGAATAGAAACCAACACCAAACTGACCGATGATTTCTACATCTTTGCCTTCTTCCAGCTTCTTTTTGAATTCAAGAGATCCGCTGTGGGCAATGGTTCCCAGATTGTTTTCCAGTTCTTCGCTGGTCATACCGATTCCAGTATCTGTAATGATTAGTCTTCTGTTTTCTTTATCAATGCTCAGTTCAATGGTTAAGTCATCTTTGCTGATTCTTTGAGTATCGTCTGTAATGGACAGATAATGTCTTTTGTCCAGTGCATCAGATGCATTGGATATCAACTCACGCAAAAAGATTTCACGATTGGTATAAATTGAATTAACCATCAGATCCAAAAGTCGTTTAGATTCAGTTTTAAATTGTTTCTTTGCCATAAAAACCCTCCTTGTTAGCACTCTTTTAGCACTCTAAACTAACGACTGCTAATATACTATACCGCGTCCGTTTTAAAAATGCAAGCGGAGCTCTTTAGAAAATCTTTGGTTGTCAACAAAATTAATGGATTGTAAAATAATTTCATCAAAAGGAGGAAGTAATTTGAAACGTTTAATTTTAAATGGAGTTTCACTTTGGCTGATTGATTTGATTTTTGATGGAATTGTCATTTCGGATGCACAAAGCTTGATAGCCCTGACATTGATGCTTGCACTGTGCAACATGCTGATAAAACCTTTTTTGCAGTTTTTTTCTTTTCCTTTGACACTGCTGAGCTTGGGATTGTTTTCACTGATCATCAACGGAATTGTGCTGTCTATGGCATTTCAATTGGTGCCTGGTGCTGCAATTGGAGGTTTAGGTACTGCTGTTTTGGCATCGATTGTATTGAGTGTTGTCAATGGAGCACTTACTGACATGTTTGGCAGTGAACGTTAGAATCTGATCATTGATTTGTAAACCATAATAGAACGCAATCTTCCATAGAAGGGGGAATTGTGCAATTTCATGAATCTGATACAATAGAGATGAGGTGGCATATGGCAGTAATCATTGGAAAAGATATTATCAAACGGTATAACAAAGTGGTCCTTGGTCCATGCAGTTTTACTGTCGAACAGGGGAAGACACTGGCTGTACTTGGACCTTCAGGAAGCGGAAAAAGCACGCTGTTTAAAGCTTGTGCTCATCTTTTGGAAATAGAAGGAGAGCTTGAGATCAAAGACTTAAAGCGGTGTGTTGTGGTTTTTGATGAACCTAACTGTCTAAACACATTGAATGTATTTGATAATATTGCACTGGGCATGAAGAAAGAAGGGTATCTTCAAGAAGAGATTGATCACAGGGTACATGAAATTGCAGATAAAGTTGGACTTCATGACCAGCTGTTGAAAAGGCCGGATGAATTGTCCTCAGGTCAAAGACAGCGCTGTGCACTGGCCAGAGCTTTGGTAAGAGATTTTGATGTTCTTTTGATGGATGAACCATTTTCTAATCTGGATGTTCTTTTGCGCA
Organism: Erysipelotrichaceae bacterium; assembly: GCA_017397025.1. Taxonomy (GTDB): domain Bacteria; phylum Bacillota_I; class Bacilli_A; order Erysipelotrichales; family Erysipelotrichaceae; genus RGIG1896. The sequence continues at coordinate 8,667 of JAFQKG010000169.1, forward strand.
GAGAAATGCTGAACATGCTGAAACAAATGCAGAAGGAAAAAGGCTTTACCTGTCTGTATGTTACACATGATCCACAGGATCCCAAGTTGTTTTCTGATCAGGTGATGATATTGAAAGAGGGCAAAATTGAAATGCTGGCGACAGTTGAAGAGTGTCAAGCTCATCCTTCCTCTGCCTTTGTGGAGGCGTTGTTTGCGTAAGTTTACACTGCTTGCCTTTTTTCTGACTGTTTTTGTTGGATGTCACTTTTCAAAAAGTCCTATTGAACGGACTATTGTGATTCATGAAAGCTCTCAAATAAAAGGAATTCTTTGTGATCCTGGAAGCAGCAGTACTGCTGTTCTTTTGATTGGGGGAAGTGGTCCTGTTGATTTGGATTACACGGTAGAAGGTGTTTCGCTGTATGCTGAACTTGCAGAAAGCTTAAAAGAATCCAGCATTGCATCCCTTCGACTTGAAAAAGGAGAGGGCTTTCCTTTTAAAACAATCCATGAAGAATGGCTGGAAGATATCGCTTATGGATTGAACTATTTAAAAAAGAGATATGAACGCGTGATTCTTCTGGGGCATTCGCTTTCTGCCATCATTCTTCCGGTTTTTGAGGATGAAGCAGATGGCTTGATTCTTCTTGCAGGAGCGGTGAGTGAAGTGGAGGAAATTTATGCGCAGCAGCTGATGAAAAACGCTGATGAACATGAAAAGAAGCAGATTCAAAATGAACTGGAGATGATTCTTTCATTAGAAGAAGATCATGGTTTTTCCTGGCTAGGTATTCCTGAAAGTTGGTGGCTTTCCTTAGATCAGCTTCATCTGAAAGAATGTTTAGAATCAATGAAAAAACCGGTTCTTGTCTTGGCTGCGGGCGAAGACAAACAGATGGACGCAGATGAATATCATGCATATCAAAAAATACTTGAGCATCATCCAGAGGCAGAGTTTGAAATCGTTGAGAATGTCAATCATTTTTTTATCAATGAAAAAAAGAATCATCTTGATGAATCCTTTAAGGAGAAAGTTGTATCATGGATTTTAAAACAGAGTTCAGGTATAATGAAAGAAAGAGGTGCTGGGAATGAAAAAAGTAATTTCAATTGTGGAAGATGAAAAAGATTTGAATGAACTGGTCAAACGTTATCTTGAAAAAGAAGGCTATGAAGTCAGAGCCTATTTGACATATGATGATGCAGTGATTCATACAACCGATGAAGATGTTCATCTTTGGATTCTGGATATTATGCTGGATGATAAATCAGGATTTGATCTGATTGAAGAAATCCGTTCGAGAAATCCTGATGTTCCAGTGATTTTCATGTCTGCCCGTGATAAGGAATTTGACCGTATCATTGGGTTGGAAAAGGGCAGTGATGATTACATTACAAAGCCTTTTTCACCAAAAGAGCTGATTTTAAGAGTTAACAATGTCATTCGCAGAACTTATCGTGATGATGTTACTCGCATTCAGATTGATGGCTATGAAATTGATGAAAGTCAGAGAATTGTCTATGAGCATGGTGTGGAAATAGAACTGACAACCAAAGAATTTGATTTAATGATGCTTTTTGTCAAAAACAAAGGAACGGCTTTTTTGCGTGAACAGATTTTAGAAAAAGTCTGGGATGTGAATTACTTTGGATCAGATCGTGTTGTCGATGATACGCTTCGCCGTCTTAGAAAGAAAATGCCAAATCTTAGCATCCATACGATTTATGGCTATGGGTACCGTTTAGGATGATGAAACGATTAAGAATCTGGATCAAAGAAATGAATCTGACACAGCAGCTGCTGTCGCTGATTTTTGTGACAGTTACTGTTTTTGCGCTGTTTTTCTTTGTTTATCTGTCAGATACAATCAATACATTTGTTGAGAAGGAGATGTTCAGTATCCTTCATCGCACGCAGGATTCTGTCGTCAGCCGTTATCAGACGGACGATATTAATAGAGATTTCAGAGATTTGTCCATGCTGACAGATTCCATCGTGACCAATCTGGTCATTGATACACGCATGCAGGTTGCAGACAATGCGGTGATTGTCAACATGAAAGGCAACTTTGTTTATGATGAGCAGACCATCAAGGACATTGTTGTTGATTGTCTGTTTGCCGATCCTTTAGTGAACAATGAAAGAATTTACCAAAAGGATGACATTCATGTCATGTACACTTTGAAACCGATTGATGACAACTATTTGTGTATCTCGCTGCTGAATGACAATTATCGCAATGAATTCAGAAACACTTTGCTGAACAGTGTTATCAATTTGTCTTTTATCGTTGTTGGGGCTTTGTTTGTGATGCTGATGATGTGGGTGACGACGGTGATTCACCCTTTGAATCAGATTCGTAATTATATTGAAAAAGTGAGAAATGATGAAAAGGCAGAACTGAAAATTGACCGTCGAGACGAAATAGGGGAAGTAGCTGATGCATTGATAGAAATGCATGAGGAACTTCAGGCTCAGGCACACATTAAAGATGAAATGGTTCAGAATATTTCTCATGATTTGAAGACGCCAATTGCAACCATCAAATCTTATGCAGAGAGCATCAAAGACGGGATTTATCCTTATGATTCTCTTGAAAAGAGCGTTGATGTCATCATTGAACATGCAGAGCGTCTAGAAAAGAAAGTTTACAGTTTGCTTGTTTTAAACAAGATGGGATATCTGCAGGATATTGCACCAGATGGAAAAACACTGAATATGGCAGACGTGATCAACAAAGTGATTTTATCCATGAAAGTTGTGAAGCAGGATATCAACATTACCACAGTATTAAATCCAGTATTCTTCCATGGAGAAGAAGAACCATGGCGTATCGTTGTAGAAAATCTATTGGACAATGCCATTCGCTATGCAAAGTCTGAAATCGTGATCACTCTGAATGAGGATGAACTGGAAATCTCCAATGATGGTCCTTTAATGACTGATGAGCGATTAAAGAAACTGTTCCGTCCTTATGAAAAGGGAACAGATGGAAAATTTGGGCTTGGGCTTAGCATCGTCTATCGTGTTGTGACAACTTATAACTACAAGGTTGAAGCTGAAAATACGGACAATGGCGTACTGTTCAGGATTTATCGCATCAAAACACAAGAAAAGAAGCTTCATGGCAGAAAGCCATCTGAAAAAAAAGAACTGCAGAAACAGCAGTCAGAAAAATAACAGGCGAGAATTTCATCGCCTGTTTTTAATTGTAAAAATACCACGTGCTATGCGCGTGGTAATAGAGGTTTTACTGATAAAGAAACAAACCTCCTTCGATATAATGAAGTTGGCCTGGCAAGCTAGCAACAAAATAAGAAGGAGGTTTGTCTATGAAAGACACAAAAAG
>JAFQKG010000170.1 GCA_017397025.1 Erysipelotrichaceae bacterium
CACTTGGGTTTTCCTCCGTGTATATTACGAGTTTTTTTTTGGTGGACCCTGTAGGACTCGAACCTACGACCAGCCGGTTATGAGCCGGCAGCTCTGACCAACTGAGCTAAGGGTCCATTAGCTAAGATGGTAGCGAGGGTGGGACTCGAACCCACGACCTTCCGGGTATGAACCGAACGCTCTAGCCAACTAAGCTACCTCGCCATTTTTATATAAATGGTCGGGATGACAGGATTCGAACCTGCGACCCCTTGATCCCAAATCAAGTGCACTACCAAGCTGTGCTACATCCCGATAAATATGGCGCGCCCAGTAGGACTTGAACCCGCAACCTTTTGATCCGTAGTCAAACGCTCTATCCAGTTGAGCTATGGGCGCATATTTATTACACTTCATCAGTGCCTATATATATTAGCAAATCCCCTTTCAAAATGCAACAACTTTTTTCAAGTTTTTTGTATTTTTTGAGGCTTGCCTTGCACTTTCCAAAAGAAAAGGCTTTATGTAAAGCCAATCAAGTTGGTGGGGCTGATGGGACTTGAACCCATACGAGGTTGCCCTCACCGGATTTTAAGTCCGATGCGTCTACCGATTCCGCCACAACCCCAAAACAAAAAAAGTGGAGGTTCCTGCCGGATTTGAACCGGCGATCACAGAGTTGCAGTCTATTGCCTTACCACTTGGCTAAGGAACCATCCTAATTTTGTGTGCTTAAATATATTAACAGACTATAGATAAAAATGCAAGATATATTTGAAAAAAAGCATTCTCCTTTCGAAGAATGCTTTCGATTATCTGTTTTTCACCTTGATCCACAGATCAGACAAAGTCTTTTTCAACTTTTCGTTGTGACGGAAAACTTCGTCTTTTTCATATCCTACACGAACAAGATATGCTTCATTGTCCTCAAAGTCTCCGCCCTCTGCTGTCATTTGCTCAAGCACAGACTCCACATTGGAAGCATAACCAACAAAACTTGAGTTTTCATAAGCGATATCTTCTCTCAGCATGAAGTTGATGTATTCATGTGCCAGTTCGTAACATTCTGAATTGGATGGAATAACCATAGCATCGACCCAGAAATTTGTTCCGCTTTCAGGCATATAGAAACTCATCTCTTCATTTTCAGAAAGGATATAGGCTGCATCACCGCTATAGACCACTGCAATATCTCTTTCACCATTGAGCATTGCATCAATCACTTCATCGGTCACATAAGCTGGAGAAACCTTCTCATCCATTTCCAAAAGCCACTGATAAGCTTCTTGAATCTCTGCTTCATTTTCTGTATTCATTGAATAGCCTAAAGCTTTAAAAGCCATCATGAAGCTGTCTCGTTCAGAATCATATACAAAGACTTTTCCTTTGTATTTTTCGTTGTGGAGAATGTTATATCCCTGTGATTCAACATCACTAGGATCCACATTGTTGTGATTGTACAGAATGCCTACTGTTCCCCAGAAATATGGAACAGAATAGTCACTAGATGGATCAAATGCCTGATTCAATGTTGCTTCATACAGATTATCCCAATTGGTAATTCTTGCTTTGTCCAATGGCTGAATCAAATCTTCATCTATCAGTCTTTCAATCATGTAATCTGAAGGCACCAGTACATCATATTGACTTCCTCCCATCAGTTTAGTGTACATTTCTTCATTGGAGGCAAACATGGAATAATTGATTCTGACATTGTATTCTTCTTCAAACTTGCTATTGACATCTTCGCCGATGTATTCCCCTGCGTTGTAGACATTGAGCACATTGCAGCCATACAGTGACATTGGATCCACTTCAGAATTCCCTGAAGACTGACTGATCATCTGATAGCCAAACAAGCACACTGCCAGTGCTGCAGCAGTAATTCCCGCAACCATTGGCACCATAGATTTTCTTGTCTTCATTTCAGCATCTATAGGACGCTTTGCAGCACGTTTTTCACGGATCAGTGGAACAACATTCACCAAAATCAAAACAACTGTCACAACCAAAACAATCATAGCACTCAATGCATTGATGCTAGGATTAATACGCTTAGACTGTGCATAGACAAGTGTTGAGATGTTGTTGACACCAGGACCAGTTGTAAAGAAGGAAATGACAAAGTCATCAAAAGACATCGTAAAGGCAATTAATGCACCTGAAACAATCCCTGGCATGATTTGAGGCACAATGACCTGAGTGAGTGCCTGCCATGGCGTTGCTCCTAAATCAAGAGCTGCTTCTGCCAAATTGTTGTCCAGCTGACGAATCTTTGGCATGATGGACAGAATCACATAAGGAATACAGAAAATAATGTGCGCCAAAAGAAGTGTCCAAAATCCAGTCTTGACATTAAGCGAAGTAAACAGCAGCATCAGTCCGATGGCAGTAACGATATCTGGATTCAGCATTGGCAAATCATTGATCTGCAGCACAACATCACGCAGAATACGCTTTGATTTAGAAAGACCAATCGCAGTAATCGTTCCAATAACCGTAGAAACAATTGTCGCAATCACTGCAATGATGACAGTGTAGCCAATAGCTTCCATCATGGTTCTATCAGAGAACATTCTTTCATACCACTGCAGTGAAAAACCTGTAAAATTCGTCAATGATTTGGATTCATTGAATGAGAAGAACACTACATAGAGAATTGGCAGATAGAAAAATGCAAGAACAATCAGCAGATAAAAGCGGGAAAAGAAAGTCTTTGTTTTTTTCATTTCTGTCCCTCCACATCTTTATCAATCTTCTTTGTGAAGTACATGGAGATCATAATGATCACAGCCATGATGAGTGAAATGGCAGAACCAAAGTTCCAGTCACCTGTAGATACGAAATAGTTTTCAATCAGATTCCCAATCAGCACATAGTCTCCTCCACCCAGCAGTTTTGGAATAAAGAAGCTGGATACCGTTGGCAAAAAGACCAGTGTAATTCCTGAGACAACTCCAGGAATTGAAAGCGGCAATGTCACTCTCAAAAAGCTCTGCACACCATCTGCCCCCAAATCACTGGCTGCCTGAAGCAGACTTTTATCCATTTTAGAAAGTGAAGTATAAATCTGAAGAATCATAAAAGGAATAAAGTTGTAAACCATCCCAATCAGAACTTTCAGTTCAGCACTGATTGGCACGTTCAAAAGAATTCCTCTCCATGCATAAGTTCTTACCAGCATATTGATCCATTGAGGCAGTGTGATCAAAAGCACCATCAGCCCTTTGGAACGTTCCCCTAGCTGAGCCATGAAATAGGCAGCAGGATAACCTAGGGCAATACAGATGATCGTGGTCACAAAAGCCAGTTTCAGTGAGCGCCACAAAACATTGGCAAACACACTGTCAGAGAAAAATCTGAAAAAATTATCAAATGTAAATTGAAGTGTTAAAACTCCATTTCCTTCCTTTGTAAAGGCATACAGGAAAATCAGAAGCATTGGGACGACAATGAACACTCCAATCCAGGCTACATAAGGATAGGCTAGTTTGGAAAAGCTTTTCATCCGACAACCCCCATCTTGCTCATGACATGAATATCTTCAGGGCCAAACTTCAAACCGACTTTTGCCCCTTCTTCAGCATAATCTGTTGTATGAATCTTGAGTTCTCGTCCCATTGTAGAGAAAGTGATTTCATAATCGCCTTCTTTGACAGTTTCTGGATCAAAATCATAATCCACATCTGTGATTTCAACAGGTGAATCATCTTCCAGATCCCATGCAGTTGCATTGGCCCATTTCTTCAAATCAATGGAAAGAGCCATGCTTTCCTGAAGTTCATCCGCTGTCTTATAAAAATCATAGGCAGTAATCCCTACACCTTGCTTTTCATCTTCAAAATAAATAGGTTTTACAACGTTGATATTAACTGTAATAGAAGTACCATTGGCAGTTGTAAAAGTCACTGGGTAAGTCCCTGGTTCTTTGAGCACTTCATATTCTACTTTCTGAAGTGAAATCAGTTCATCTTCATCTTCTGTGCTCCATGCTTGTGCATTGGCACGGGCAATGACTTCTGTATCAGAAATGTTGTCCACATCATCCAAGTCCATCGTAAAGTCATTGGCACTGATTTTTTCATGAGCTTCTTCATTCAGCAAGTCATGATTCTTTAAAATATGCATTTTAACTGTTTTAGAAGTCCCCTTTACTGTTTCAACGATGATTTCATAGTGCACCCCTTTGAACAGTACTGATTTGACAACACCATTGAGAACCCCCTGATTTCTTTTGACAATATCAATATCTTCAGGACGAATCACAATATCAACTTCTTCATTCTTTTTAAAACCACAGTCAATGCACTCATACTGTTTGTCATCAAAAGTCACGCGATAATCTTCATTCATGATGCCATCAATGATATTGGATTCCCCAATAAATTTTGCAACATATTCATTGGCAGGTTCATTGTAGATTTCTTCCGGTGTGCCAATCTGCTGAATTTCCCCATCTTTCATGACAACAATTTTATCTGACATTGTCAGTGCTTCTTCCTGGTCATGCGTAACAAAGATAAACGTAATACCTACTTCCTGCTGAATGCGTTTTAGTTCATGCTGCATTTCTTTTCTTAGCTTGAGATCCAGCGCTCCCAACGGTTCATCCAAAAGAAGCACATTTGGCTCATTGACAAGTGCTCGTGCAATCGCAATACGCTGCTGCTGACCACCAGAAAGCTGTGTCACATTTCTTTTTGCGTAGCCTTCAAGATTCACTAAAGCCAGCATACGATTGACTTTCTGTTCAATGATATCTGGAGACATTTTTTTGATTCTTAATCCAAATGCAACATTGTCATACACATTCATGTGAGGGAAAAGTGCATATTTCTGGAATACTGTGTTGATTTCACGCTTGTATGCAGGAACAGGAAGAATGTTCTGACCATCAAAGATGACTTCTCCTTCATCCGGATCAAGAAAACCGCCTAAAATTCTTAACAATGTTGTTTTCCCACACCCTGATGGACCTAATAGTGTTACAAATTCATTTTCATAAATGTCCAGATTGATTCCTTTTAAAACAAGTGTTCCATCAAAGCTATGGACGATATTTTTAAATTGAATGAGTTTTTTCATATTCCCTTATTTCCTTTCTCTTAAAACAGCGGTGGAGTACAAATCCAAAGTACTCTGGCATTTTGTGTTCCATCATTTTCCAAGACATGACTGAAAGTTCCCTTCAGATAAAACGTCTGTCCTTTTTTTACAGTCATTTTCTGCTGAGCATCAAGATTGATCAGCTGAATTCTGCCACTAAGCACATAGCCGAATTCTTCCCCTTCATGAACTGATATTTCCTGACTTCTTCCTTTTGGAGCAAGTTCCAAAAGAATGGGTTCCATGTCATTTTTTTGAGCATTAGGTACAATCCAGTGAATTGTACTGTCTTCTTTCACATCCACAAAATAATCCTCATCGGTAAACACCAGTTTTTCATCTTCTTCCTCCTGAAAGAATTTAGACATGTCATATCCTAATGCCTCAACAATATCTTCCAGTGTCTGAATAGATGGAGAAGTGAGGTTTCTTTCCAGCTGCGAAAGAAATCCCTTGGTCAGTTCACAACGACTGGCCAATTCTTCCAGTGTCAGATTATTTTTGGTTCTAAGCTGCCTGATTCGATTTCCAATATCCATCAAAACACCTCCTTGTTTAAGAATATTAAACAAAACATTGTGTTTTATTAAACACAAATTCATTATACATGACATCCAAAAAAATACAATCTATTTTTAAACAAATTGTTTACTTTTACTAAACCTAACGTCAAAAAAAGAGAATTCGAATGAATTCCCTTCTCTGATTAAAGAATTTCGCTGACCAGCTTTTCCAGCATTGGCTTTGGCTGATAACCTGTTACCTGTTTGATGAGTTTTCCATCTTTGAATGTAATCAATGTTGGAATAGAAACTACACCAAATCTCTGTGCTACTTCTGGATCATTGTCTACATTGACCTTGACAAATGTAACCTGTCCTTCATATTTTGAACTAAGTTCATCCAGCATTGGTGCAATCATTTTGCATGGTCCACACCAGTCTGCATACAGATCCACTAAAACAGCACCTGTTGTGTGAATCTGATTGAATTCTTCTGTATTGATAATTCTCATGAAAATTCCTCCCTGTTTTCCTTAGTTTACCCATTCAAGGAAAACAATTCAATTGATTTGCTTAGAGTTTAGCTCCTGCTGCCTTGTCAACGATGACAACAACATCACTATGTCTCTGTAATACGGATGCTGGACATTCTTCTGTCACTTCACCCTTTACCATGTTGTACACTGCATCTGCCTTGTTTGCTCCATTAGCTAC
>JAFQKG010000171.1 GCA_017397025.1 Erysipelotrichaceae bacterium
ATAAACATATTATGGTAGGGATGGAATAGCCCGAACCTAACGCTTGTGGACACTGTGTAAGACTTGGCGATATCTTTAGATATCATCAAGCGGTGGTGAGTGAAGCAAGAAGCTCGGTAACTTGTTGCCGAGTAGTTCACGCTTTTACAGTGATGGTTTTCCCATCAGGTCCTGGTGTTGTTGCCAGATATTCAACAATTTTTGCCTTCTGATCAGCTTTACATGGTTTGCAGGATACAGTTGAAAGTTCTCCTTCAACAAGCGCTGCAGCTAGACCTGAGCATCCAGGATAGCCACATCCGCCGCAATTGTATCCAGGCAACATGCCAGTAACTGCTTCTGTACGTTCATCAGCCTGTACATAAAACACTTTACCAGCAACTCCAAGAATCAGACCCATCAGTGCACTGACAACAGTCATCATTAAAATTGCATTCAGCATTTTTTATTCTCCTTCTATGATTTTTGATTGACTTGGATGATTTCCGCAGTTTGAAATAGTACAACCTTCACATTCTTCTTTTAGATTTTCACAGCCCTCAGGAACTGGAGTCCTGTGATTCAAAGCATAAAGAGCTGCATACATTCCTCCCATTACTAGGGCGAAAATCACTGCGTAAATAAGATTGTTCATTAAACCAGACCAGCAAATCCACTGAAGGCCAGAGCCATCAGAGCTGCAGCAACCAGAGCAACTGGATTGCCCTTCCATGCATTAGGTGTTGATGCGATATCAAGACGTTCACGCATGCAAGAGAAGATGTAAAGAACAAGCAAAAATCCAAGTGGAACAGAGAATGAGTTCACCAGCATTTCAATGAAACTATAATTCTGAGTAATGTTGTCTTTTGCAACATACAGAACTGCACAGTTCGTTGTGATCAAAGGAAGATAAATTCCTAATGATTTATACAATGCAGGAGAGAACTTCTTAATGAACATTTCAGTAAACTGAACAAAGCTAGCGATAACAAGGATAAATGTAATCAGCTGCATGTATTCAATGCCTAAAGTGACCAGAACTCCATGATACAGGAAGTACGTAATAATGGAAGCACCCATGATGACAAAGATAACTGCAGCACCCATACCAATGGCAGAGCTAGTCTTTTTGGATACACCCAAAAATGGACACATACCGAAGAACTTCGTCAAAATGATGTTATTGATCAGAATGGCTGCAATGGCCATTGAAAATAAATCTGCCATACTTATTTAGCCTCCTTCTTTTCTTTCTTTGCAGGCTTGTTTTTCAGTACAGCAAACAAAGCCGCAAAGCATGCAAATGTCAAAAATGCACCTGTTGATGAATTGAACATGGAAATCTTGAATGGTTCAAGGAAGTCAAGACCAATGTGCAGAATGACTGATTGTTGAATGGATTAGTGATTGTCCAGCTTGCAGTTGCAAGGAATTCACGAACGCCAGAAATCAGCAGCAGGCTGAATGTATAACCCAGGCCCATGCCAATGCCGTCCAATGCAGAATCAACAATGCCGTTTTTAGAAGCGAAAGCTTCTGCACGACCTAAGATAATGCAGTTAACAACGATCAGAGAAATGAAGACACCCAGATTAGCATACAGTTCCTTCATGAATGCAGCCATCAGCATTTCGACAGCACTTACCAATGTTGCAATGACAACGATGTAAACTGGAATGCGGATTTCATCTGGTGTAATCTTGCGAATTGCAGAAATAATCATATTTGAAGCTGTCAGAATCAAAGTTACACACAAACCCATGCCAATTGCATTGTCCAGTGTTGTTGAAATTGCCAGTGCAGAGCACAAACCAAGATACAGTCCGAATACCGGATTTTCTTTCACAAAACCGGCAATAAAATTTTCTTTACGATTCATATGTACCTCCTTACTGAGCTGCTGCAAGGGCATCCTTGACAGCATTTAAAATTGCAGTGCTTGTGACTGTTGCACCTGAGACAACATCCACATCTGCTGAATCAGCTTCTACAATCTTTGCAGGAAGCTGTTCGATTGCATTTGTTCCAATACCAGCAGTTTCACTGTCACCAGTGACCTGAACATCAACGATGTCAGATCCATTCAGCACAACAGTAACGCTTACTGTTCCGCCAAATCCCTGTGCTTCTGCTGTGTAGCTAGTTCCTTCAGCTGAAGTAAGACCAGCCTGAGAAAGAGCATCCTTAACAGCCGTTAAAATAGCAGTACTTGTAACTGTTGCACCTGAGACAGCATCTACATCTGCTGAATCAGCTTCTACAATCTTTGCAGGAAGCTGTTCGATTGCATTTGTTCCAATACCAGCAGTTTCACTGTCGCCAATGACCTGAACATCAACGATGTCAGATCCATTCAGCACAACAGTAACGCTTACTGTTCCGCCAAATCCCTGTGCTTCAGCAGTATAGCTGTCACCATCAACAGATACAGTTTCTTCCGTAGTTTCAGTTTCTTCTGTACCTTCATCAGTACTTGCTTCTTCACCGCTTGCAGCTTTCAAAGCAGCCTGCATTGCCGCAAAGACAGATTTTGATGTAAATGTAGAACCAGATACAGCATCTACTTCAGATTCCAAAGTTGCACCTGCATAAGCAGACAGAGCATCTTCGCTGACAGCTGCTTCGCCAATACCTGCAGTATCGCCAAATACAGTATTTGTTACAGAAACGATTGCTCCATTTTCAACAACAATCACAAATTCATTGACATCGTTGCCTGGGAAACCATTAGCAGTTACTGTGAATGAAGTTCCATCCTGAGAAACAACTGCAGCACCATTTGATGAATAATCATCAGACAGAGTATAAACAACTTCTACAACTTCAGGAGCAGAAGGTGCTTCTACTTCAACACCAGCCTGAAGACCATACAGTGCCTTTGCTGCATTGATACCGTTGATTACAGCAGTTGAAGAAATGGTAGCACCAGAAAGTGTTGCGATGGAATCATTAACGCTGCTTCCAACCACTTTGTCCACAAATTCAGCATCTGCCACACGAGAACCAATACCGCTTGTTTCCTGCTGAGTCAAGACAGCATAACCAGAAACAGTACCGTCCAAATCAATAGACATCATGAAATCAATTGGTGTAGATGAATTATAGCCAACTACCTGAAGCTGATAGATATATCCCTTTCCATCTGCCAGATAAGCACCAGTCACAAGACCAGTTTCATCCTGTTCAGTAGAAAGTTCAGAGAAGCTTGCACCAGGATAAAGAACTTCCAGGCTTTCTTTAACAGCAGCTAGTTTCTGTTCTTCAATGATTGGTGCAGTCAGTTCATTGACATAAGAGAGAACACCTGCAGACAGAGCGCCTACAACGGCCAGAAATACAGTAAGATGTAAAATTTTCTTCATTGTTTTCTACCCCCTGTCCTTACATATTTGCCATTGCGCAGACAACAGCAGCACATACACCAACTGCTGCAACAATCGCAATGATCATCCAGTTTTTCTTTTCAGTTTTGATCTGATTTCCATCCATCATTTTTTCAATGGCTGGAGTCATCATGTTCATCAAAAGAATTGAATACAGAACACCTTCAGGCAGGTTTGCCTTCACACGAATCATCAGTGTCAAAATTGCACATCCCATCGCAAAAACCACACGTCCTGCAGCACTTGTTGGATTAGTCACAGGGTCAGTCATCATGAAGACAGCACCAAATGCAGCACCACCCAATGCCAGATGGTAAAGACCATAAGTCAAAGGCTGCCCAAACATCAAACCATAAACAGTTGCCAGAACAAACAGTGTACCCATATAAGTCACTGGAACACGCCAGTCAATAACACCACGATAAGCCAGGAATGCTCCAACTGCAACAATAATCAATAGAGAAGTTTCCCCCATTGCTCCTGCATAAGTTCCCATCATCAGTTCGCCCAGTGTAGGAGCAGCAACCAGCGTACCGCTGCAGCTTGTTGCAGCTGCACAAGTTGTTGAAATTGAACTAGGAATTGACAGCAGCCAGTTGTGTCCTGCGATAGCAGCTGTTGGTGTTGCATAAGAAATCAAATCTGCCGCAACACTTCCAGTAAAGGAAGCAAAGATAATGGCACGACCTACTGCAGCAGGATTGAACAGGTTCTGCCCAAATCCGCCAAATACCAGTTTGCCAAAGAAGATTGCCATGACAGTTGAAACACCCAATGCATAATAGCTGATGTCAACACGGCACATCAATGTCAGAATAATTGCAGTTACCCATGGGAAGCTTGACTGCATGTGTTCCTTGATGTCCTTTTTCAAAGCAACACACCAGAGTGCTTCTGTGCCGACAGCACAAACCAGAGAAACAACCATCAGAAGCAATGCACGTACAGCATAATTAGCTCCATGTGCCATTGCATAGTAAACTACAGAAAATCCAAATACAACCAGAAGTCCCAGCGTCAGTTCCAGCATGATGCTCTGTGTGCTCTGCTGCTGACGATAGTTTGGGGACGGTTTAAATGTAAATTTCATCCCTTTGATCCTCCCTATTTCTTCAGTGCCACGATACGCTTAGCGCGTCTGACACCTTCAGTCACATCAATCTTGGAAGGACAAATGTATGTACACATACCGCATTCAACACAATCCATAACTCCAAGTTTCTTCAGTGCATCTGTATCTTTTGCCTTTTCAGCCATGTTGATGCGAACAGGCTGCAGTCCTGCAGGACAATGATCAGAGCACTTGCCGCAGCGCAGACATGCAATTGCCTTCACTGGCTTATGCTGCAAAACAGTCAGGGAATTGTTGTAAGTGCCAATGACAAATTTATCACTTGTAATTGTTTTCCCCATCATTGGTCCGCCTGCAATCAATAGAATATCTTCAGCTGCATAACCTCCGCAAGCCTGAATAATTACACCTGCAGGTGTTCCTGTAGGAACCTTTACATTGCATGGTTCAACAACGCCGTCTCCAGATACAGTTACTAGTTTTTCTACAATAGGCATTCCTGTTCTCATGCATCTTGCAAATGAAATCGCAGTTGCCGCATTGTTAACGATGCAGCCAATTTCTGAAGGAAGTTTTTCATAGCGCTGCTTAGTCACTTCATAAACGAGCGTTCTTTCCCAGCCCATTGGATAAACATCAGGAACTGGAACAACTTCAATGTTCTTAAATTCCTTAAATGCATCTTTCAAGACTGGAATAAAATCCTGCTTTGTTTCCTTGATGCAGACCATTGCCTTTTCAGCTTCACACGTTTTTAAAAGAGCATCCACACCTGCAACCAGATCTTCTAGATTTTCTTTCATTCCTGCATAGTCAGCTGTAATGTATGGTTCACATTCAACTGCATTAATAATCAATTTCTTGATTCCCTGTACTCCCCTATATTTAATGTACGTTGGGAATCCTGCACCGCCGCAGCCAACCAGTCCCATGTTCATCATGAACTCGACCAGTTCTTCCTTTGAAGCACTCTTGTAGTCAATTGGCTTCAAAGGAGCTTCTTTTTCATATTTTCCATCATTGATAATAACTAAATGATCCACTGGCTTCAAAGACGAATGCATAATTTTCTGCACTCCCTTTACCGTACCAGACACGGATGAGAAAAGAGGTACTGTAAAGTGGTCTTTACGGAAAGCGACTTTAGTGCCCACTTTCACGCTGTCACCTTCTTTAACCAGAACTTCATAAGCTGTTGACCCCATATTGATCAATGGAAGATAAACCAGCTCTCCTGGATCCACAAATTTAATTTCACTGTGATCCGTCAGTTGTTTATGCCCATTGACATGCTTGCGCATAGGTCCTGTTAAAAAAGACATAATTTCACCTAAACCTTTCTTATGTTCTATTTATCTGCATTACAAAAAACACGCAGATAATTTCTACGATATTATAACACTTTCACAAGCTGAATAGAAAGGTTTTATCTGGTAAAAGTTTGTGTATTTTCTATCAAAGTTTACTCTAAATACTGACAGTAGCCAAAACAGCAATCTATGATATAATAACTCCGGTGATTCTTATGAAAAAAATACTGATTATATTGATATGTGTACTATTAACCGGCTGTTTCTCATCTTCAACACAAGATGAAACTGGAAACCCTCCAAAAAACACTCCATCCTCTGAAGTCACAAAAACAACCTTTACTTCTTTTGAGGCAGGATTTGATACTGTCTTCTACCTCACTTTCTACAGCACACAGTCTCAGCAGCAGCTTCAATCCATTTTCAATGAATGTGTCGCTATGGCCTACAGTTATCACAAGATGTTTGATATCTACAACAGCTATCCAGATGTCAACGGTATAAAAGCCATCAATGACAATGCAGGCAAACAGCCTGTTCAAGTTTCTTCAGAAGTGATTGAAATGCTGAAATTAGCCAAAGAGATCAATGATATGTCATATGGTGAATTCGATATCACTTATGGTTCAGTGCTTGAAATATGGCACAACTGGCGCGAAGAGGCCAAAGACACAGGAACAGGCCCTGTCCCGAATGATACTTTATTAAAACAAGCTGAGAAAAACGTCGGCTGGCAGCATGTCATCATTGATGAAGAAAACAACACCGTCTATCTTGATCAAAAGGGAATCCGTCTTGATGTCGGAGGTATTGCCAAAGGCTTTACCGTTGAAAAGATTGCAGCATTCCTTGCCTCAAAAGGTGTTGAAACTGCCATCATCAATTTCGGCGGCAACAACCGCGTCATGGGATCAAAACCTGACAAATCCAACTGGGGTCTTGGCATTGAACAGCCAGGTACTACTTCAGCCATGGTCGCCATTTCACTTCCTGGTCCTGTTTCAGCAGTTACCAGCGGCGATTACCATCGCTATTTTGTTTCAGAAGATGGCAACACGTACCACCACATCATTGATCCTCAAACCCTCTTTCCTGCCACCCACTTTCATTCAGTAACCATTTACACCAAAGACAGCGGCTATGCAGACGCATTAAGCACATCACTGTTTACAATGAATGTAGAAGAAGGCCAGCAACTGATTGATGAATTCAATTCAAAATATCCTGAAACGCCTGCAAGTGCAGTATGGATCATGGATGACAATCAAGCTTTTGAAACAGAATATGGTTTCAAAAAAGCTGGCTATTTCATCACCTACACACCTGATCTTCACGGCAAAATCAGCAAATAAAAAGATTCAGAATTTCTGAATCTTTTTTTGACTTAATTTTTTCCCAGAAGGCGGAACATGTTTTTCTTATAGACTTCAACACCAGGCTGATTGAATGGGTTGATATCCAGCATATAGCAGCTCATTGCACATGCCTTGAAGAAGAAGTAGCTCATATAACCAAATGTATAAGCACTCATATCTTCAATAGTGATGATCAGATTTGGAACACCGCCTGTGATTTCATGCGCTTCCAAAGTCCCCTGACATGCCATCTTATTGACCCAATCCAATGACTTCCCAGCCAGATAGTTCATGTTGTCAAGATTATCTTCATCGCTTGGGAATTCACCATCCAGCGTAGGCTTATCCACCAGCACCAGAGTTTCAAACAAGACTTTGTTGCCTTCCTGAACAAACTGTCCCAAAGAATGCAAATCAGTTGAGAAATTAGCACTGCATGGAAGAATACCCTTGCCGTCTTTTCCTTCAGATTCCCCAAACAGCTGTTTCCACCATTCTGCAACCATGGCCATCTGTGATTCATAAGCCACAAACATTTCAGCACACTTTCCTGAATTGCTCAGAATCTGACGAGCAACACCGTACTGATAAGCTGGATTGTTTTCTAAAACATCTGTATTGAATGCATGATAGGCATCCACTGCTCCCTTCATCAATTCAACAATATCAATGCCTGCAATCGCCAAAGGAAGTAAACCTACAGGGGTAGTTACTGAGAAACGTCCGCCAATATCATCAGGAATGACAAAAGTCTTGTATCCTTCTGTATCTGCCAATGTCTTCAAAGTTCCTCTTGCCTTGTCTGTTGTCGCAATGATGCGTGTCTTGCATTCTTCCTTGCCATAACGCTTTTCCATCATCTGCTTCAGCATGCGGAACGCAAGCGCAGTTTCAGTTGTTGTTCCAGATTTTGAAATCACATTCAATACACATTCCTTATTTTGAATATAAGCTTCCACCTGTTTAAAATAAGTACTTGAGAATGTATTACCAATAAAAATCACTTCTGGACCTTCCAAAGGATAAAGGCCTTTTACCATTTCATAAGCTGCACGTGCACCCAGATACGATCCACCGATACCGCAGACCAGAAGAACTTCGCATTTGTCCTTGACTGCTTCTGCTACTTCTAGCATGCGGGCAAATTCTTCCTTATCATAGTTCAAAGGCCAGTCAACCCAACCCAAAAAATCATTTCCAGCACCTGTTTTTTCATGAATCATTTTATGAATTTCAGATACTCTTGGCTGATAGGAAGCAATTTCTTCCTGAAGATGCGCATGTCTTGCATCAAACTTAATCATGTTGTTCTCTCTCCTTTATCGCTTGCTCAATCCATTCATCCATTTTGTTTTCAATGGATGAAAACCCCAGTTTCATTTCTGGCAGCCGCCAGTCTTTTCTCCGATTTCTGACCTTTCTGAAACTAGTTGGGTGTACTGCTTTCAGCGATAGTCTTGCCTGATTCATTTTTTCGTCAACATCAATGACTTTGACTGTAACAGTTTCATTTAATGAAACAAATCTGCCGACATCTTTGACATATCCATCAGAAATCTCTGAAATATGAATAAGACCATTCATTCCATCTTCCAGCAAAACAAATGCTCCGTAGGGTTGAATCCCTGTGATTTTTCCTTCGACAATCTGCCCGACTTTCACGCTCATTTTTACACCCCTAATCTCAAAATATTATAGCACAGTTTCAGCTTTCATTTCATTAGAAACTATATCTTTTTCTAAGCCATTTTCTTTCATTTGTGTTATACTAAAAAAGCGAGGTGAAACTATGCTCTCCTACATGTATCCATTCTGGGCTGCACTTACCGCAATGATTTCTGCCCAGTTCGCCAAACCTTTTTATCATTGGCTACTCAAGCACGAATGGAAATGGGCACTTATGAAAGCCAGCGGAGGTTTTCCAAGTTCACATTCTGCTGCTGTTTCAGCACTAGCTCTTGCTGTTGGCATTCAGGAGAATTTTTCATCCACAATTTTCGCAGTCACATTGACCTTTGCCATGATTATCTGCTATGACGCTGCCAATGTCCGCTACTATGCAGGGCAGAACATCAAAATCACACGACAGCTGATTGAAGATATTCAGGAACTGACAAAAACCAAATTGACTGACCCTATTTATCTGACCAAAATCAAAAATGTCTTAGGTCATACCTGGGTTGAAGTCATTGGCGGAGTCATCCATGGTCTAGTCATTGCAGGAATTCTTTTTTACTTAAAATAATGAGGTAACACATGATGACACAGGAAGAACAAGTAATTGATGTCCTTGAAAAAATCCGTCCCTATATTCAAAGAGACGGTGGAGATGTAGAATTTGAATCTCTTGTCGATGGAATTGTCACAGTTCGCATGTTAGGAGCATGCGCTGATTGCATGTCTATCAATGACACATTGAAAGATGGAATTGAAGCTTTACTTTTAGATGAAGTTGAAGGTATCACAGAAGTACGTCTTTCCAGCACTAGTTATTACTAGTGCTTTTTTAATCCAGTAAATATTCTGGCAGCTTTCCATGCACAATCTGAATAACCAATGGAATTCTGACTTCTACGGGAGCCTGGGTCAAAAGAAATGGCGTAATGACAAGAAGTTCAGTGTTCATCAAAAGATCAATCTCAACAAGAGTGCTGTTGATGCCATATGGTGTACTTTTGACCTCAATTTTTCCGCTGCAAAAACCCAAAACCTGCATATGAACATCAATCTGAGGTCCCATCTGGGAAAACAAAGCAATACCTGTAAAATATCCAAGATGAACAGAATAGATAACTCCTCTGTCATAGTAAATCATTCTTGTATTTGGGTCGATTTCTCCTAATGAAGCAGCATTTAAAGAAGACTGAGCAGCAGAAAGACAATCAGAAAGAATCTGATTCAGCTGAAAAGTATCATAGCTGACATCAGTAATTTCTCCTTGTTCATCACGTGTCAATCGAAAGCATTCTGAAGGATTGACTTTAATGGTATTGACAGCCCGCAAAATAATCTGAGTGGCTGCATTGCTGGCCTCTGCTTTTGCCATCTGCTCAACTTGTGGAAATATTTTCTCATTGATTCCTTTTATAAGCAGCACTGCTTGCATACCAAAAAACGCAAGAATTGCCATGGCAAAAACAATTCTTACTGATTTTCTTTTTGAAATGCACATAATATTGCTTCTTTCACTCTCATAGATGGTATGATGCCTAACTGTAAAGCAGATTTTGATACTTTGGTGCAAGGCTGATTCAGCATCTGCTCAAAGCTTCCTTTCATTGTGCAAACCATAGGAACAAAACATCTTTTTTCAATTCCCTCAATATCAAAGCATTCGTCCAGACAAATGATTCTCATGTTAAACAGCATTCTCATCGTACACTTTGGCAGATAAATCTCAATCGCAAGAAATCTCTTTTGATCAATCATCATCGGATTGATTTCAATCATGACATCACTCCCCTAAAATATATGATTGAAATCATCAAAACATGAAAAAACGGTCAAACTGACCGTTTTAATCTACTTGAACCTGTCGGCTCTCAAGTCTTTTTTCAACCACTGCTTTTGTCACAACGTAAATAATAGAGAACACAGGCACTCCTAAGAACATGCCCAGCACTCCGAAAAATCCGCCTCCGACAAGGATAGCAAACATGACATAAAGTGTTGGAATTCCCATAGAGTCTCCTAAAATCAGCGGTCCTAGAATATTGCCATCAAACTGCTGTAAAGCAAAAATGAACAACAAGAACCAAAGTGATTCAACTGGATTAACAATAAACAAAATCAAGAAACCTGGAACAGCTCCAATGAAAGGACCAAAGAATGGAATCACATTGGTCACTCCAACAATAAAGCTGATCAAAAGCGGGAAGTCAAATCCAAGCAATGTCATCGCAATGTAGCAAATCAATCCTATAATCAAAGAATCAACGACTTTTCCAACAATAAAGCTGTTGAACATCTTGCTGCTAAGCAGTGCAAGTTCACGAAACTGCTTGACAACTTTTACTGAGAAGATGGAATAAGCTATTTTTTTGATTTGCACATAGAAACGCTCACGATCAAACAAAATGTACAATGCAATGATCAGTCCCATTACAAAATCGAAAATAGCAGTGACCAGTTTGATGGAATAATTCAAGATTGTAGGAATTGTATTTTTCAGATAATCCACAAATTCCATGATGGTATCTTCCCCAATGTCAAACAGCCATGTCACGACATCTGCTGTCTGAGGATATTTCCGAATAATATCTGAAACAATCACTTCTGCATTGACTGCATAGTTTCCAATCTGATTGGATAGCTTAATGATGCTGTCACTGATGGATGGAATAATCAGAAACAAAAATCCAAGTACAATCAAAATGGCCAGAATCATAGCTAGACCAGCCGAAATCTTACGCTTTGTTGCATGTTTCATCTTTGTCTTTGACAAAACTGCTTTTTCTATCCAATTCATCACAGGATGAAGCAAAAATGCCACGGCAAATCCAATAATAAATGGAAGCACCACAGAAACTGTCTTTGAACAGAAAGACTTCAAGACATCAATATTCAATATTGAAAAATACAGTCCGATTAAAATTGAACCTGCAATTGTAAAAGCAATGATATTTTCTTTAGTGTTCTGAGAAAATTTAATTTTCATTTCATCACCACCTGCTTACTTATTGTACCACAACAATCGTTTCAAGAAAAACTAAAACATTCTAAAGATTCATTTAAGAAAACAAGTGCAGAAATCTGCACTTGTTTGTTTTCCTTATTTCAAAACAGCCTGACAGCGTGGGCAGAGTCCTTCTTCGTCATGTTCCTTAGAAACATTCCAGCAGCGAGGACATACTGTACCTTCAGCCTTCAGCACACCTACTTTACAGTGCTCATATGCTTTGAATTCTGTATTTTCTGCAAATGTCACTTCTGAAACAATCAGCCACTGAGCCACCTTGCCAGCACATGCCTTTTCCAGCAGTTCTTTATCTTCAGCAGAACATTCAATCACAACATGAGCTTCCAATGGTTTGCCAATAACTTTAGCAGCACGGCTTTCTTCCAATGCTTTAAAGACATCGCTTCTGATTTGGAAGCATCTGTCAAACATTTCTTTTAATTCTTCAGCATTAGCTGTTTCAGTCTTTTTCGCGAATTCAGTCAAATGAATAGAATTGCTTTCATCATTTGTGAAATGAGTCCATACTTCTTCCATTGTGTACACTAATGAAGGAGCCCAAAGTTTAGCCAGAGCATCTACGCATTTCCAAAGCACTGTCTGTACTGATCTTCTTCTAGGAGCATCTTTCTTTTCGATATACAGAATATCCTTTGTGAAATCCAGATAATAGCTGGACAGTTCATTGGTCATAAAGTTCACCAGTGTTGATGAAACATTCAAGAAATCATAATGACGATAAGATTCAACCGCTTCATCAATCACTTCATTCAGTCGAACAATCATCATCTGATCAGCTGGACACATATCAGCATAAGCAACACCATCAGTTTCCATGTTGAAATCATCCTTATTCAGATTCCCCAGCATGAATCGGAAAGTATTTCTGACTTTGCGATACTGTTCAGCAACCTGCTTCAAGTTGTCATCTCCGATACGCATATCCTGTTTGAAGTCAACATTGGTTGCCCAAAGACGAAGGATATCAGCGCCGAATTTTTTGATGACATCCATTGGGTTGACAACATTTCCAACGGACTTGGACATCTTTTCACCCTTGGAGTCACAAACATATCCATGAGATAGAACTGTCTTATATGGCGCACAACCATTGACTGCGGTACCGATAATCAAAGAAGAGTTGAACCATCCGCGATACTGGTCAGAACCTTCAAAATACAAATCTGCAGGATAATCTAATCCACGTACTTCAAGTTCATTTGAAGAAGAACCAGAGTCAAACCAGACATCCATGATATCTTTCTCTTTTGTGAATTCACCATTTGGTGACTTCGGATTTGTGTATCCTTCAGGAAGCAGATCTTTTGCATCTCTTTCAAACCAGACATTTGAGCCAAATTCTTCTACCAGTTCTGCAATGTGATCAAAGACTTCTTTTTCCATGATTGGAGTACCATCTTCACAATACAGAATAGGAATTGGAACACCCCACAGACGCTGACGTGAAATACACCAGTCACCACGATCTTTGATCATGTTGTAAAGACGAACTTCACCCCATTCATTTTCCCATGTGACATTCTTGATTTGTTCAAGAAGCTTTTCACGAATCTTTTCAATGGAACAGAACCACTGCACTGTACATCTGAAGATAACAGGCTTCTTTAAACGTTCATCGTGCGGATAGCTATGTGTAATTGTTTCTGTGTACAAAAGATGACCATTATCTTTCAGCATGTCAACGATCACTGGATTTGCATCCAGAACAAACATGCCCTTCAGGCTTTCAATTCCTGCTTCTTCCATCAGGCAGCCCTTTTCATCTACTGGACAGAATGCAGGCAGATTGTACTTCATGCCCACAACAAAGTCGTCTGCACCATGACCTGGAGCTGTATGAACACATCCTGTACCGTCTTCATCCGTAACATGATTTCCAAGAATAATGACAGAAGTACGGTCAACCATTGGATGCTGAACTGTAATATATTCCAGTTCCTTGCCCTTGAAAGTTTTTACGATACCCTGATTTGTTAAACCGAATTTTTCCAGCAGTTCATCCACCTTAGAATCCAGCATAATCAGTTTGCCTTTTTCAGTCTGTACGCAGGCATAAGTAAAGCGTTCATTCAAACAGATTGCCAGATTGGCAGGCATTGTCCAAGGAGTTGTTGTCCAGATAACGAACTTTTCATCTCCTTCTAAAACACCTTTTCCATCCACAACATCAAATGCAACAAAGATAGTTGGATCTTTGCGGTCAAAATACATGATTTCTGAGTCGGCAACAGCAGTTTCGCTAAATGGCGACCAGTAAATTGGCTTAGCTCCCTGGAAAATCAGTCCATCCAGCGCCATTTTAGCAAAGCTTCTGATCTGACGAGCTTCAAAATCCTTGTTCAATGTAATATAAGGATTTTCATAATCTGCAAAAGTCCCCAGACGCTTTTCAGTACTCATCTGAATTTCAATCTGACCCTTTGCATATTCTTCACATTTCTTACGGAAATCTGCTGCAGAAAGCTTTTTACGGTCTACTCCAAGCTTCTGAATTGCATTTTCGATTGGCAAACCATGAGTATCCCAGCCTGGGAAAAATGGTGTGTGATAGCCCATCATGGCATGAGAACGATTGATGATGTCCTTAATGATACGATTCATCGCTGTTCCAGCATGCAGATTTCCATTGGCATATGGAGGACCATCATGCAGAACAAACTTAGGCTGACCATCATGCTTCGCCATCAGTTTTTCATAGAAATGGTCTTCTTCCCACTGCTTCAGGATGTTTGGTTCTTTTGTTGGCAGATTACCACGCATTTCAAAATCAGTGCGCGGCATCAGCAAGGTTTGTTTGTAATCCATTGTTACCCCTCCTAAAAATAAAAAACGCCCTTCTATAAGGACGTAAATGTACGCGGTACCACCTTACTTTGTGTCATAGTGACACACAGCTTTTGTTTCTTAACGCGAACAACGGCATTCATTACTTCATTCACAAATGCAACTCCCAAGTGATCCCTTTATTCTTCTTCAGTGCTGCTTTCACCTGTACGCAGCCTCTCTATACATCCAAAGAATCAGTGCTGTCTTGTTCAAAGTTTTTATTTTTTCTCTTCTTCTATCAATTTTGTGCTTTCCAGCCATTCCAGTGCAGGAAGTGCAGGAATTGTAAATTCATCCAGACTTTTCATCAGTGACGTCAGCTGAGTGCGAACTTCTGATTTCATCCCTGAAATTTCAGAAGTCAATCTGGACACATCCACCAGGATGAGCCGAGCTGTACTCAGTGCTTCTCTGACAATGGAATCGGCATTGTTTTGAGCTGTATCAATGATTGAATTGGCTTCTTTAAGTGCCATTCTGGAAATATCATCCGCTGCTTTCTCTTTGACAGCCAGCTCAGTCACCAGTGACTGATAGCGTGTCTTGATCATGTTCAGCTGCTCTGTTGCTGTTTCTACCTGACGGCCATACAGCTCCAGCTTTTTTTCCAGTGCTTCAATTTCACTTTGATAGCGCTCTATGGCATCATCCACCGCAAACCGGTCATAGCCATTTTTCATCATTCGAAACTGCGGTTTGACTGCTGCCATGCTAATCCCCTTCTAGACAAACTTCTCCACTTCCACAATCATTCGATCTTTCCGTGTCGTCCCTATTGTATTGCCGACAATAAAACGACCTTTTCCAGAGATGGAAATGGTATTACCATTATTGCACAATCTTTTCGATTCTTCAACCAGTTTATGGTCAATTGAAACACGTTTTTGTGCAATCATTTCCGCTGCCATCGTCCGCGAAACATTGGCCAATGCAGCCACTACGCAGTCAATTCTTAAACTAGTCACATTGATTTTCAAAAGTTCTGTCTTACGAATCGGCTCAATCGGATCACAGCATTCAAACTGAACCGGCATACGCTTAACGCTTGAAACATTTCGTTTGACATATTCAGCTATTTCACTGTCCATATAAGCCACTAGCCACCCTGATTCAATAAAACAGTCTCCAAAGCGCGAACGATCAATGCCAAGTGACATCAATGCACCTAACAGGTCTCGATGTGTTATGTCATGAAACCGCTTTAAAACAGGTGCCTTTAGACAAGTGATTTCAAAATCCGCTTCATCCTCTGCTTCATAAAGAAAGGCTGCCCTTTGCCTAATGGCGTTTGTACAGCCTCCATACAGTTTTACATGTTCATAACGGCACATGTTTTTTAAAAGCGCCTGTTCTTCCTCTGTCAAAAAACAGGAAAGCACAACATGATGATAACGCTGACTCTGTGAAATCCAGTCTTTGATTCTTGCGCTTAACTCCGGTGTACTATTCGCCTGTGCCATCAACACTGATTTCCCCATGCACACCAATGGATGATGGAGTGGCCAGAATCACATTATGACCAATCTTCTGAATGCTGCCATCCAGTGCGAAAACAACACCTGTCAAAAAGTCAATTGTACGCTGAGCATATTCTCTTGGCAAACGATGCAGATTAATCACTGCAGCTCTTTTTTCCTTCAGATGACGTCCAACTTCTTCTGCTTCCTCAAATGATCTTGGTTCAAACAAAACCATCTTTGTGTTGCCTGAAATCTTCTGAACGCCTTTGTTCTGAGGCTCTTCATAATCACTCAATGCCTTTGCTTCAGTTTCGTCCAGTTCCATTTCGACTTCATCATCAGCAGTCGTAAAAGTATCTTTTAATTTATCCATGAATCCCATAAATTCAATCCTCCAAATTCAGTACAATTATAGCACAGTTCTATACTGAATCACTAGCTTTTTTATGAAGAGATGAGATCTGCAAAAATGACATCTTTTCCAATCTGAATGATTTTCTTAACATCCAGAACTAGAACACGCTCTTTCACAAACAGCTGCAGAAATTCCTTCAGCAAGGTCTGTTTTTCACGCACACAAACACTTTCTATCTGATAGGTTATTGGATCAAATTCAAAATCAACAATTTTTCCTGCCATGCTTCCATCTGACATGCGCACGACATTTTTACTTTTCAATTCAGAAGCTTTCATTTGCATCACCTGCTAAAGAATATGCATCACATAGACAAAATGCTACAGTTTTTCTTTTAAAACAGACAATGCATTTTTTTCAATACGGCTGACCTGTGCCTGTGAAATCCCAAGTTCTTCTGCAATTTCTGTTTGAGTCTGTGCTTCAAAGTAACGCTTTCGAATGATTTCCATTTCTTTGTTCGATAAATCTTTTAGTGATTCTTTTAAAGACATGGTGTTGATTAGCTGTTCAATTTCATCTCTCTCATCCTGAATCTGATCCATCAGATACAACGCATCGCCATCATCATTGTAGACTGGTTCAAAAATCGATAGTACACTGCCCATTGCTTCCATGCATTCATCAATTTCTTTTTCAGAAACATTCAGTTCTTTTGCGATTTCAGCATGAGTAGGTTCACGATTTTGACTCTGCTGGAGCTGATCTTTTACTTTAAGAGCCTGATATGCCAAATCTTTCAGCTGTCTGGAAACACGAATCATCTGATTATCTCTTAGATGACGTTTCATTTCACCCAAAATCATCGGAACAGCATAAGTTGAAAAGCGAACTCCATGACTTAAGTCAAAATGATCAATCGCCTTGATGAGCCCCACACAGCCAATCTGAAACAAGTCATCCATGTTGTCAGTTCGATGGGCAAAACGCTGCACCATCGCTAAAACCAGTTTCAAATTTCCTAAAATCAGCTGTTCCTTAGCCAAAGCATCTCCATCCTGCATCTTTTTCAGCAGCACCTGCATTTGTTCATTTGTCAATACCGGGAGTTCAGATGTATTGACTCCACAAATCTCCACTTTGTACTTTCCCATAGTCTGACCTCCATTTCATTGGAAGTCTTGCCATTTGAAGAATGTACTATCCTTGGCAAACGATGGAAAGAGCATAGAAAAAGCCACTTAAACGTGGCTTATTAGAAAGATGAAAGCATATAGATCATGGCTAAAACTACGCCCAAGCCAAACAATAGGAGTGAAAATGAAAGTGAACTTTCAATTCCAGAAACCATTGGTGAAAGCTGAGCATCTGAAACCAGTGAAGCAGGCTTGAAATCTTCTGGATTTCGCACTTCAATCTTTGTCTTCTTTAAAACCGTATGATTTAAAAGCTTCATCAGTGTCTCTGGAAGTTCACTGAAAAGACGACAGATAAATGCCATGACAAATGGTATTACATGCTGAATCAAAGGACGATACAGAAGATTTTCCAGATCGAGCCAATTTGGCCAGCGCTGCAGATATTCTGAATTTTTCTCAGCATGCGACATCAGCAGTCCTCGAATGACAAAAACATACACAAATGCCCCAATCAGAAGTGATTTCCCGCCGCCAATCAAATTGACAGAACTAAAATAATGCACAGCATGTTCAGGAGCATGACCATGCAGGAAAGACTGCATGAAATCAGCAACTGCATCAGCACTGATGTTAGGAATGACTCCCAGTACAATCAGAACCAAAGCACACACCACTAAAACGATAGAACTAACAGTATTCATCACATTCTTTTTGTCATCATATTTTTTCTGAAGTGCAGTATCACTGTTCTTTTCTACAAAGATGCAGACAAACAGCTTGGTCATGTAAGAGAAGGTCAATCCTCCTGCAATGACAAAGATGGTCTCAACAAGACTGAACAGTCCTGCAGCACTAGTCATAGGAATGTATTCAAGAATACTTTCATGAATCAGGGTTTTGGAAACATAGCCTGAAAACAAAGGCACACCGCTGATGGACAAAGCTCCAATCAAAAACAGCACTTTCAACAGGGTTTTGTTTCTACCAAAGCCTCGGATCTTGTTAAGATCCAGTTCATGCAGATTCATATAAATCACACCAGCACACATAAACAGCAAAAGCTTAATCAGCGAGTGATTCACCATATGCAAAACAGTACCACGTACTGCCAGTGCATTGTGATGTCCTAAAAAGACACACATCGCCAAACCTACAGTAATAAAGCCAATCTGAGACATGGAGCTGCAAGCCAGTGTTCGCTTCAAATTGTTGGAGAAAACAGCCAAAACAGCACCTAGCACCATCGTAACAACACCAAGTCCCAGCAAAAGTGCTCCCCATGCAGCCTCTTCTCTAAAGACTTCCATGGTGATGACAATCATGCCAAACACACCAGCTTTGGTCAAAATCCCAGAAAGCAGTGCACTGGCTGGAGCTGGAGCTACAGGATGAGCTTTCGGCAGCCAGATGTGCAGTGGATAAAGACCTGCCTTTGCCCCAAAGCCGCATAAAATCAGCACACCGGCAATCCAGATCATTGGATTGTCCAGTTCGTGTTCAAGCAGATGAAACAGCTGACTCATTTCAAGCGTAAAGGCATAACGATACAGAATAAACAATCCCATCAGCATGGCCAGACCGCCAATCACGGCAACCGCAATGTAAGTTTCTCCTGCACGCAGTGCTTCTTTGTTTTGATCATGAATAACCATCACATACGAAGTGAAGGACATGATTTCAAAGAAAACAAAAGTTGTCAATAAATCTGCAGAGAAGAATACACCAACAGTTGCACCGCAAGTTGCCAGTGTAAATGCCAGATATCTAGATTTATTGCCATAATGATGCAGATATTCTTCAGTAAAAATAGTGGTCATCAGCCACATAAACGCAGCAATCAAACCATACGTCATACGGAATCCATCCAGTTTCAAATGAAGTCCAGACCCAAAAGCAGCACTCATCTGAAAGCTTAAAGCGTTGCCTTCCATCACCTGCACCAATAAAAACAGCATCAATCCAAATTCAATGACCATCACGGCATCTGCCGTCATAAATTTCATTTTATCGCTTTTTCTGCCCGCAAGCACACAAAGCAATGCACCTGCCATTGGCCAAAAAGCTGCAATCGGTAATAACATATTCATAGGACACCTCCTACAATAGATTCATGGCAATCTTGCTGAGCAAATTCATCAATTCAGTGCCATGAAGACCAATGAGAATCATCAAAACAGAAAGCACAATCAAAGGTGTTTTCATCTGCCATGTAGGATCTTTGAACTCGCAGAGAGTACGAGTATTGAATCCCTTGGATGGAAAGAATGCTTTGATGACAATTTCAAATGTATAAGCAGCAGTCAGCACTGCAGAAATCAGCAGTGCACATAGGCCTACTAAACCTAGCGGAAGTCCGGAAGACACTGAAGCAGTTCCTAATGCCGCTTTTGAGATAAAGCCCGCAAACAAAGGAATTCCAGAAAGTGAGAGCGCTCCAATTGTGAAACAGCCAAACGTCACTGGCATCACTTTGCCCATGCCTTCAATTTCAGGAACATACTCGCGATGAGTTTTTTCCATCACAACCCCCACACAGAAGAACAGACAGATTTTCATAATGCCATGAATCAGCATATGAGCTAGACCTGCAGCCAGACCTTCTGGACACATCATGCCAACCCCTAACAAAATATAGGACAGATTGGAAATGGTGGAATACGCAAAGCGCTTTTTCAAATGCTGCTGCTTCCAGGCGCATACAGAACCAAAGACAATCGTGAAGCAGGCAAAGCCAAGCACAATGGACTGTGCCCATGTACCCGCAAGAAAGGCTGCTCCAAAACTGTAATAAGTGACTCGCATAATCGCAAAGACACCCGCCTTAACAACTGCTACTGCATGAAGCAGTGCAGTAACTGGCGTCGGTGCAACCCCTGCACTTGGCAGCCAACCATGAAATGGGAAGACAGCCGCTTTCACTCCAAAACCAAAGAACGTCAAGATATATCCCAGCAAAATCAGATTCTGCTGACTTCCTATTTTCACTAAATCCAGTGTACCGCCATACACGAAGTCCAGTGAAGTACCATATTCTACCAGAAACATGATGCCGACAAACGCAGTTGCAGCTCCTGCAATGGAATACATGAAATATTTTCGCCCTGCCTTGATAGCACGACGGTCCATGGCGTGCATGACTAGTGGAATGGTCGCAAACGTCAGACATTCATATAAAAGATAAAAAGTGACAAGATTAGCACTGCAAGCCAAGCCGATTACAATGCCATAAGTCATCAAATAGAAAGAGAAGAACTTGTTTTCTCTTCCTTCATGATGCATGTATTCCCATGCATACAGTACAGCCAATGGCCATAAGACTGCAATCATGCACAGAAATACACAGGAAAGCGCATCAATGTCAAAGACAATGCTCATCTTGTTAGTCAGCTGAATCAACTGAAATCCATCATTGGATTTGAAATTGAACACATTCACAAACACAAGCGCACTGGTAATCAGTGCACCAGTCAAAGCATATTTGTTTCGTGAAGAACGATCTGTTTCTTCAAAACGAAGAAAAGGCAGACATGCACCCCATACAACAGGGAATGCAATGGCAATCAACATTAAATATTTCATTTTCATTCCCCTTTCTATGCGATAGTATTGATAAATTCAATCAGCTGCATCACCAACTTTGGCGCCAGCCCGCAAATGACAATCAAAGCACACAGAATCACCATCGGCAAAAGCATCAGTGCTCCTGCTTCATGGGCATCAGATTCAGCTGTTTCATTTTTCAGGTAGCCATTGATAGTCAGTGTAAAAAGATATCCAGCAGTTAACAGTGCACTGATCAAAAGCACAACAGGACCCAGCCAGCTAAAGAAATTGCGATAAGTCATCAATGCACCAGTACACAGATACCATTTCGAAATATAGCCAAACAGAGGTGGAATCCCAATCAGTCCCAGTGAAGCCACAGTAATGCAGGCAAAAGTCATTGGCATTTTTCTTCCCATGCCATCAATGCGATCAGCCCGTTCAGTATGACCATGCATAATGATGGATCCTGCACTCATAAACAGAACATCTTTGATCATGGAATGCGCTGCAGCATGAAGCAGAGCCCCTGTTAGTGACCAAGCATTCAATCCAGCCAGGCCAAAGAGCACATAGCTCACCTGAGAAACAGAGGAATAAGCCAGTCTCTTTTTTAAGATTTTTTCTTTATAAGCTAAAGTCGAACCCACAAGCACTGTCAATAAAATCAGCGTCACCCAAGCATACTGTACCCATGTATCAACCAGGAAATTGCTTCCATACAGGAAATACACAACACGCAAAATCGCAAGCACACCAGCTTTAGTGATAACACCGGAAAGCACTGCAGAAGCACAGGCAGGCGCTACTGGATGAGCTGTTGGAAGCCAGGCATGCAATGGCATCATTCCTGCTTTTGCACCAAATCCAACAATTGCAAGGAATGCGCCAATCAAAAGCATATTGCGCTGAAACAGCAAATCAGAACTTAACTGAAGCGGATGATGAAGCGCATCAGCCACAACGCCTCCAGCTACAAAAGCAGTGCTGCCTCCATAAACTGTAAAGAGAAAGAATCCGCCTAAGCCTAAAGAAGCACCAAAGACTGAATAAAGCAAATACTTCTTGGCTGCGGCAATAGATTCATTGGTCTGCGAATGCAGGACCAATGGCATACTCAAAAGCGACATCAGCTCAAAGAAACAGTAAAGAGTCATGTAGTTGCCAGACAGACAAACTCCATTGAGTGCGCCAAGCGTCAATAGATAAAACAGATAGAAACGTGGACGATTGTGCTCATGAGACATGTATTCAAAGCTATAAATACCTACCATCAAAAACATCAATCCAGAAAGAAGCAAAAAGAATCTTCCTGCACCATCAAACATAAATCTCAAAGCCAGATGATCTGTCAAATGAAGCAGTTCAAATGCTCCTTCCTGCATGAAACTCAACAGCACAAAAACAAAGTTTAACCCAAGAACTGCAGCCACAAACAGATTTCGTTTGCGATCATCCTTGAAAGCAGGAACAAGACAAAGTACACCAGAGAGCATTGGGAAAAGAACTAGTCCTAAAAAATAACCTAACATCTCGATTCCCCCTATCTAAACATCGCAATGCCTTGAATCACTGCATTGACAATTGGCTGTGAGAAACAACCCATCAAAAAGTTCAAGCCAATAAACATCCACAAAGAAAGGCTCATTGCCTTTGGACGAGGATGCACAGAAACAGGTTCCTTTTTAGGATGAGTAAACAGAACCAGCATCGCTGGAATATAGTAACACGCATTTAACAGTGTACTAATAGCCAAAGCAGCTAAAGCAATCACAGTCTTGAGTGACAGTGTTTCAATGGCAGAAGTTGTTAAATACACCTTCGAAATGAAGCCTGCAAAAAATGGAATCCCAATCATGGACATGGCACCAACAATAAACGCAAAGCCACTAAGCTTGTCTCTAAGACCTGCACCCTGAAGTTCAGAGAACTTCTTGCTTCCGCCTGACACATCCATAAATCCGCCACAGGCAGTAAAAAGCATCGGCTTTGTAATGGCATGCACAATGATATGCAGACAAGCAGCTGCAATACCTGCTTCTGTCCCTAAGCCAATCCCTAAGAAAATATAGCCAATCTGAGCCACACTGGAATAGGCCAGCATACGTTTGAGATCTTTTTCCTGAATCGCTTTGATGGAGCCAACAATCATTGCCAGCACACCAAAGATAAACAAGACATTGGTCGCACGTTGCTGGAAAATGATTTCCATGCCAATCACGCGATAGAAAATCTTAATCAACAGGAAAATGTATCCCTTTAAGACAAGACCAGAAAGAATCGAACTGCTGGATACTGTAGCATTGCCATGAGCACCAGGCAGCCAGGTATGAAATGGGAAACAGGCACTTTTAATAGCCAGCCCCATAGAAAACAGGACAATGACAACACTCAATGGAAATGCATAAGTTCCCGTTTTAAACAAAACAGCCACCGACTCAGCAATGTTTTCCATCAGCAGATGTCCAGTAATATCATAAAGAATCGTAATGCCAATCAAAAACAAACCAGATCCCAGCAAGCTCATAAACAGATAGCGAACTGTTGCCACTAGTGCTTTACCAGAACGATAGCGAATCATGACCAGCGCACAGGAAGCAATTGTATTGATTTCAACAAAAACATAGCCGGTAAACAAGTCATTGGTGTACACCAATGCAAGCAATGAAGCACTCAAAAGCATCACCAGCGTAAAATACAGATTCGATTTCGTATCTTCCGTATCTTCAAAAATGTGATGCATTCCTCCCATCAGCGACAAAAGCATAATGCCGCTGAACAAGGCAGCCATCATAGTTTCTAAAATACCAACACGAATTTCATTGCCCCATGGA
Organism: Erysipelotrichaceae bacterium; assembly: GCA_017397025.1. Lineage (GTDB taxonomy): Bacteria > Bacillota_I > Bacilli_A > Erysipelotrichales > Erysipelotrichaceae > RGIG1896. Next base: position 23,959 of record JAFQKG010000171.1, read on the forward strand.
GCAGGAAAATGACCCATCATATACACATAGGCTTCACCAGTACTCAGCACATGAGCCAGTGTCAATAGTGATCCAATCAGTACTGTACACAAAACAAATGTGCTGTACTTTCTAGCTCCATGTCCCTTTAAAACAGAACAGATCACACCGCCAGAGAGCGTTAAAATAATCGACAAGAAAGGAAAATTCTGTACAAGTGCCATCTTAATCTTCCTCCTTTTTCGACAGGACAATGATTTCTTCAATGTCCAACGTATGATAACGATAATACAAACGAATCGTCAGAGCCAAAAGAAATGCAGTGACACTGACCGATACAACAATCCCCGTCAGAACAAGTCCACTTGGAACAGGATTGATGTAAGCTTCAACAGACTGTACTCCATTCACAATGATTGGAGCTTTTCTACCTTCAACATATCCTTTACATGCCAAAAACAGATAAATAGCACAGTCCATAAAGTTAAATCCTATAATTTTCTTAATTAAATTGCGATTGAGCAGCATGGTCGTAAAACCAATACTGAAGATAATCATTGCAACCGTTTCATAATAATTGACAAACAACTGGGCCATCTTACATTCCCCCTTTTCTAAACATCGTGAAGAATGTATACATCGTACAGGCAACAACACACCCTACGCAAATATTCAAAGGCAAAATCAAGCCTGAACTTAAGATAGCACCTGGCTCACCCAAAGGAATGCCAGAATGCAAATGATTTGCCCCTGTGAAGAATGAATATGTCTTCAAAGATGCATAAGTAATCAAGGATGCAAATGAAACCCATTTAAATGTATTGTAGTTGAAAAAACGCTTTGTCTGGTTAAAACCAAACGCATTGTTGTAAAGAATCAAGGCAGCACCAATGATTGCACCGCCAGAAAATCCTCCTCCAGCAGAAATATGCCCATTCAAAATGACATAGATGCCAAACAGGACAATCATAGGAAACAGCATTTTCGTTACTGTCTGCAAGATGGCATCATTACGAGGTTCGTAAAAACGATCATACCCTTCATCACGAATCCCGCCTGTTTTTCTAAGCTTGCCATCAAATCCATAATCCATGCGCAAAAGAATCAGGACAGATACTGCAGCAATAAAAAGCACATGAGATTCTCCCAAAGTATCAAAAGCACGATAATCCAGAATCATTCCTGCTACGATATTCACAGCTCCAGTTTCTTCAAGACCAGATTCAATGTATCGTTCAGCCACCTCATTGTTAGCTGGATTGGATGGATCACCAAAGGAAGGAAGCTGACTGACAACCCCTAACAGAACAGTCATCATTGCTAGCGCAACAAACACACTGAAAATACGATAGCCTTTGTTATACCATTCGCGTCCATGAGTCTGAATCATGTTTTGAATCATTGACTTGAATTCTTGAAGGCGGCCGTTTCTTTCTTCTGCAACTTCTTCTTTTAAGCGCAGATTTTCATGTTTGATTTCCTCTTTTGTCAGATAATCCTCTTGAGGATCAGCATTGACCCAGTGAACTAACTTTCGCCAGCCCACGCGCTCATAATCTTCTCTAATCTTCATGAGATGCCTTCTCCTCCTCTTCATCAATCAAATGAATTTTCTTGAATGTCGCAAAAAACAGCAGTGTTGTAATTCCCGCACCAACTGCAGCTTCTGTGATCGCCAAATCTGGAGACTCCAGCAAAATCCAGATGACACACATCACCAAAGAAAAACTCATATAAATAATAATTGAAGTCAAAATATCCTTTGTCAATGCAACACTAATTGCACATATAATAAGAAACAGACATAAAATCATCACGAACAAATTCATTTGATGATCACCTCAACTTCATCTTTGATTTTTTCATTGGTTGTCACTTCCATGCGCACAAGAAGATGTGAGCATGCTGGAGATGAAATCCAAAAAAACACAATCACAAACAAAAACTTCAGTGCGACAAAAGTAAAACCCGAATAGAAAATCAATCCAATCAGTACAAACAAAAGTCCCAATGTATCCTGCATCGCTGAAGAATGCATGCGATTGAGTACATAACGGAATTTATAGTTACCAAAGACAGACGCCACAACAACAAACAATCCGCCAAACAGAAACAACGTTCCTAAAATCACGTTAATCAATGTCATCATGGACATCTCCTCCTTCCCTTTCAATCACACGCTGATTGTAGGCACCCATATAAATTCGAGTAAAAAATACAACAGCAAGAAAGCTAAACATTGCATAAATGATTGCCATATCCACAAGCCCATCTTCTTTGAGATAAACTGCAAGAATACAAATCAGTAAAATGACCTGTGTACCAATCATATTGATGGCAACAATGCGATCTGCAATGCGAGGTCCAATCAAAGCACGAATAAAGCTGAAAAGAACCATGATGGCAATCACAATCATTGCAAT
>JAFQKG010000172.1 GCA_017397025.1 Erysipelotrichaceae bacterium
AGCTGTACGTTTAGGATTCCCTGGGCCATCCAATGAAAAAATGGGAGATTTAAAATTCAAAATGGAAGATGGTCTTGCAGACCCTAAAGACCCGCATCGCCCTCAAGTCATTGCTGATGCCTATCAGGTATTTGAATGCACATGGGATTCAGCACTGGAAAACGCTTCAAAATTTAATGTAGAAGACATCGATGATGGGCATCCTGGTCCATACAATGATTTTAATGGCATCACATCCAAATATGGAGCACACTTCATTTTGAACATTGACAAGATTCTAATGAAAGAAAAATACTACAACGCGATTGTCAACGGTGTCACTAAGAAGGATTTCCCTCCTGTGCCTGTGGACTATGGATATCGTGATTCCACTAATTTCTGGTACACTCCGTTTCCTAAATTTAAAAAACCAATCGCTGAACCAATTCCAGCACCAAAAGAAATTGACATTTCTTCCATTCGCTATGCTGCTGACAGATGCCATGACACCATCAAATTCACAGATGAAGCTTTAGAAAACTTCGTCAAAGTACCTCGTCCATTTTTAAAAACTGTACTCAACGGATGCATCGACTGGGCAAAAGAAAACAATGTCACTCTGATTACTTCAGAACATGTCAAAATCATCAACGATAAACGTAAACAGGAGAAAAATAAATAAATATGAAAGTAGTACTTGCAGGAGCTTTCGGAAAATTAGGAAGCGATATTTTAAAAGAATTAGTCAAACAGGGACATGAAGTCACTGCATTGGACCTCATCATCAAAGACATGCCGGAAATTGCAGGCAAATACACTGCAGTCAAAATTGATGTCACAAAGCCTGAAACTTTAAAGGGTGTCTGTGATGGAGCAGATGCACTTATCTCTACAGTTGGACTGACAGGAACCAGTGCAACCATCACCAACTATGACATCGACCTCAATGGAAATCTGAACCTGTTAAAAGAGGCTAAAGCAGCAGGTGTGAAACACTTCAGTTATGTTTCTGTCATTAAAGCTGATTCAGATCCAAAAGTGCCAATGCTTCATGCTAAAGCACTGTTTGAAAAAGAATTAAAAAACAGCGGTCTAACCTATGTCATTCATCGTCCAACTGGATATTTCTATGACATTGCCAAAGTGTTCATGCCGATGATTGAAAAAGGCTCTGTATCGCTGCTTGGCAAGGAAGATGCCCATGCCAATGTGATTGACACTACAGATCTAGCTGAGTTTATCGTGCTGCATATGAATGATGTCAATGTAACCTATGACATTGGAGGCAAAGAAACCTACTCTTATGAAGAGATTGCTAAGATGTTCTTTGAAGCAGCAGGAAAAGAGGCAGTAATCAAACGTGCACCTGTTTTCCTTTTTGACGTTCTTGCCTTCATCAACAAACTCAAAAAGAATGGCAAAGAAGCTATCATTCGTTTCTCTAAATGGACACTGACCAATGAACTGGTAGGAAAAGATGTCTATGGAGACAAGAGCTTCAAAGAATATATTCAAAACTGTTACAAATAAAACTGGGGGAATCACATATGAATACACTCTTTCCATCATCATTATGGATTATTTTAGCTGTATGTGCACTCATGTGCATCATTGGCTTCTATAAGTTTGTCTACTTCTTATCTGTTGGATATGGTTTTGCCGTTACTGGTGCAGGTATCATGATTTTGATTCTGTTTGGAAAAAATCTGTCCATCTGGACTATCCTTATGTGCCTTCTATTTGTTATCTATGGCATTCGCTTAGGAGGATTTCTTTTGCTTAGAGAAATCAAAAGTGCAAGCTACAGAAAAACATTAAGTCACGCTACAAAAACTGAAAAACCTATGCCGTTTTTTGTCAAAGCAGCCATCTGGATTTGTGTTTCCATTATGTATGTCCTGCAGGTATCACCTGTATTCTATCGAGCATTCAATGGAGATACAGTGAATCTTTTCGCCATTGCAGGTGTCATCATCATGGCCATTGCCGTAATCATTGAATCACTCGCTGACAAACAGAAATCAGCTGCCAAGAAAATTAATCCAAATCGTTTCTGCGATACTGGACTCTACAAGATTGTACGCTGTCCAAATTATTTTGGAGAAGTCCTGTTTTGGACAGGTGTACTCATCAGTGGAATTGGAGCTGTGAAAGGCCTTCAGTGGATCATAGCCATCCTTGGATACATTCTAATTGTCTATGTTATGCTCAGTGGTGCAAAGCGCCTGGAAGTCCGTCAAAACAAAAACTATGGCAAAGATGTTGAATATCAGGCCTATGTCAAAAAGACTCCTATCATCTTCCCATGCATCCCTTTGTATCATTTGGAAGATGTTTCCTGGATCGTGGTGTAATGTATGAATGGTATTACCGTTTTCATGGCACTAGTGGACTATCTTCCAGTCATTTTCTTCTTTCTAGCTGCACTTTTGCTTCAGAATGATTTGTATTCAAAGCTATCTAAAACTAAGTATACGCTATTGGCTGCAGGATCACTCATGGTTTTGATTGGAGGAACACTCAAAGCCACATGGAAAATTCTATATGCGTTATCCATCTGCGATTTTCAAGCGTTGGATGTCAGTTTCTTTCCATTTCAAGGCATTGGATTTCTGCTGGTCTTCTTATCATTAACGGGTATTTGCACTAAAAAGTTCAATACCAAAGCACTCAGCATAGTTCCTCTCTATCTTTCCAACATGCCATTTATTATTCTGCAGGTGATTGGATGTGCAGGAGCACAGTTCATGCTGATTGCAAAATCGCTTCAAATGAAAAAGAAATCTGCTACTGCACTTTATGTCATCGCCTTCATCTTTATGTTAGGGATGGGCTATCTAGGAGCTAAATTTGATGACTCTTCTAATATGCATTGGCTGGCTCAATGCACTAACATTATATCTCAGCTCTCATTTCTAGCAGGAACATGGATTCTGCATAAGTCTGGATTAGCCCACTAAATAGTCAACCGGCCTTAAAAAGGCCGGTTTAGACTGTTGACAAATAAAAGTTCGACAGTCTTTTTTTAATATGATAAAATACAAATGCAAAAAGAAGTCTCTATTTTGCCCGAAATATTGTCATACTTCTTTTTGCGTAAGAAACCAAGCAAGAAATGCACAAGGCTG
>JAFQKG010000173.1 GCA_017397025.1 Erysipelotrichaceae bacterium
AATGTTTATCTTTTTTCTGGACTTCTGATTATGATTCCGCTTTTGATGGTGATCAATTCTATGGCTTATGATGAAAGAGCGAATACGAATAAACTAATGCTCGCATCAGGGATTTCCAGAAAACAGCTGGCATTGTCTAAATATGTTTTTGCGTTGATTTTAATTATAGTCATGACAGTTGTTAATACTGTAGTTGTCGGAATGATTGTGGATTTGAGTGAAGCTGTACTCACTTCATTGTTTATGGGGTTGATTGGCATGACCTATGTGTCGCTTCTTTTGCCTGTCATATATAAATTTGGAACTGAGAAAGCTCGTATTTATATGATGATTGGCTTTCTGATTCCTTTTGCAGGAGTAATTGCATTGAGTCCACTCATGACTTTAAGCTCAGTTGAACTCAATGAAATGGTGATGATGACCATTATTGTTCTTGTTTGCCTGATTTTAATTGGAGCTTCAATTCTTCTTTCCTATCATATAGTAGAAAGGAAGGATTATTAAACATTGCAACCTAAAGAAGAAACGTTTACAATACATACAGGAGGACTTCATTATGTCAAAATCAAAAGTCTATTTTACTAAAACTATCACACCAGAAAAGATGATCGATATGGTCAATGTTCTGAACACTGAACTGAGCGGCAATGTTGCGATTAAGCTGCATAGCGGAGAAGTGGGAAATCAGAACTTTCTGCGTCCTGAATTCATGAAGCCTGTCATTGACTATGTTGGAGGGACCGTGGTTGAATGCAATACGGCTTACGAAGGTATGAGAAACACAACTGCAAAACACTGGGAAGCGATGAAACAGCACCGCTGGACAGAATTCTTTAAAGTGGATATCATGGATGAAGACGATGAAATTGAACTTCCTGTTGAAGGCGGAAAAATCATTCAGAAGAATTATGTGGGTGCTAATTTTGAAAAATATGATTCCATGCTGGTGCTTTCACATTTCAAAGGCCATCCTATGGGAGGTTTCGGAGGGGCGCTGAAGAACATTTCCATTGGTATTGCATCAAGTTATGGTAAAGCCTACATTCATGGCTGCGGAGATGCTGAAAAGCTCTTTAAAGGCGATCATGACAATTTCCTGCGTTCGATGGCTGATGCTGCTAAATCGGTTGTTGACTACAAAAAAGGAAAGATTCTTTATGTGAATGTTATGTGCAACATGTCAGTGGACTGTGACTGCTGTGCAGTAGCTGCTGATCCAAAAATCAGAGATATTGGCATTCTTTCATCACTTGATCCAGTTGCCCTTGATCAAGCATGTGTGGATCTGGTCTATGCCTGCGAAGATCCAGGAAAGGCAGATCTAATCAAGCGTATCGAAAGCCGTAATGGAACGCTGACGATTGATGCAGCCTACGATCTTGGTGTTGGAAACAAGGAATACGAATTGATTGAAGTTGAATAATTTTAGCCTGGCTTTGAAAAGTCAGGTTTTTTCTATTTCTAGGAACTTTTGTCGAAGATGTCCAAATGTCTTTTTTCATGTGTTAGACTTTCCTTGGGTGATACGATGAATCTTGTCAAAGAGTATACGGATGTTCGGTATGCTTCAAAAAAAACAGTAAAGGAAGAAATGGGTGCTCATCTTTTTGATCCAATCTGGAATCAGATTGAAAGCTATCGCAGAGAATATCTGATTAAAATTGAGAATGTCGAATTCTGTCTTTGCCCAGGAATACTTTCAAAGATGGTGCAGTTTCATGAATCGTTTCATCATTACAATTTAAATGAAGGATTTGAACAGCTGATTCAAACAGAAGAAGCTTGCTGGCTGTATCATCATTTTTTGAAGACAAAGGGAAGTTTCAGAAAACGACTTCATGAATTGTGTGTGCTCTATCATTCTTTGGATGAAACAAGAATCAATGATCTGATGAATGAGTCTGTACCTGTTATGTGTAAATTCATATGGTTTTTGATGAATTATTCTTTGAATGATTTCAGTCTTTTGTTATGTGTGCTTTTGGTTTGTGAATGGAACATGAAAGGATTGCTTTCGCTTGTAAGAAAAGAAGATTTTGAGCATGAGATCAACAAAGATGGAACATATCTGCTTTCAAAATTATTGATAGAGTATGGCTCTCGAATTCAGCTTTGCATGGTTCATGAAACAGAAGAGAATTATGATTTCATGCTACTAAGCTTTCAATATCCTCAGCTCAAAAAATATCAGATTCAGTTTTATCTGGATCATCATGAACCGGGTTTTTATTATACGATTGAACAATTCATTGAATACAGTGATGTCTGTTATGAGACGGGACGATGCGCTTTAAAACAGCTGGTAGATCTAGGTTTTTATCAAATGCTCAAACTAGGAAAGAAGTTTGTCTATACTGCACGATAGAGGCTTATGTGCTAAAATAAAATACAGGGAGATGATTGAAGATGGCAGAATCTTGTTATGTACATGTGCCTTTTTGTACTCACATCTGCGGCTACTGTGATTTTCAGCGTGCGGGATATTCGGAAGTACTGTGTGAGAAATGGTTAGATGCACTTGAAAAAGAAATCATTGGAAGAAAACTTCCAGTGAATTTGAAGACAATGTATTTAGGTGGCGGTACACCAAGTTGCCTGAATCTTCCTCAGCTGAAAAGACTTTTTACTCTTTTGGCACCATATACAAGTCATATTGAAGAGTACACCATGGAAATGAATCCTGAAAGCTGCACTGAAGAAGTTGTTAAGCTGGCAGCTTCCATGGGTGTCAATCGCGTTTCCCTTGGAGTGCAGAGCTTTGATGACAAATTGCTGAAACTGATGAATCGAAAACATGATAAAAAGATGATTCAAGATTCCATAGATCGTCTCCATCGTGCTGGAATTCATAATATTTCTGTTGATGTGATGTATTCGCTTCCTTTTCAAACTATAGAACAATGGATGAATACACTTGAAGAGTGCGTTCGTTTGAACATTACGCATCTTTCGATGTATTCTTTAACCATTGAGCCTGGCAGTGCTTTTGCAAGAAAAAATTTGAAGCCGCAGGACAGTGAGACTGAGGCAGAAATGTATGAAAAAGCCATTGAATATCTCAATGACCATGGCTTTGTACAGTATGAAATCAGCAGTTTCTGTCGACCTGGGCTTGAGTCAAGACACAATCTTGCCTATTGGCATTATGATGATTTTATTGGTCTTGGTTTGGGGGCTAGCGGCAAGGAGAACCATAGGCGGTATGATCACTTACAGGGATTTCAGCATTATCTCAATGATCCTCTCAATGTAAAATGGATTGAACTAAGCAAAGAAGATGAGATGTTTGAAATGTTGATGATGGGATTAAGACTTAAAGAGGGGATGTCGCTTTCTCTTTTTCAACAACGTTTTTCCTGCACGTTTGAACAAGTTTATGCTGAACCAGTGGCACTTTGTTTGAAAAAAGGCTGGATTGAATTTGACGGCGGAAAAATAAAAGCCACTGAACGTGGCTTTGAGATCCTCAATACAGTCCTTGAGGAATTTCTTAGTTAAAATGTCTGTAGATGGATTGTGTACCAAAATCATCACAGCCTTCAGCTGACAGTTTTTCGTAGATTTTAAGTACTTCATCTAAAACTTCGAGCTTCAGACCTCTGTCTGAGGCTTCTTTTTGTGCTAAACGCATATCTTTGATGAAATGTTTGATAAAGAATCCTGCTGAATCATCCTTTTTTAGCATTTTTGGACCATTGTTGGACATTTGCCAGCTTCCTGCAGCTCCTGCGCTGATTGCAGCTAAAACGTTGTCAGGATCTAATTCAGCAGCTTTGGAATAAGCCAGTGCTTCATTGACAGCGGCGATTGTTCCTGCAATGGCAACCTGATTGGCCATTTTTGTATGCTGTCCAGAACCAGCTTTTCCCATATAAACAATGTTTTTTCCCATGCATTCAAACAATGGAACAACTTTATCAAAAGCAGCTTTGTCACCTCCGACCATAATGGACAGTGTGCCATTTCTTGCACCTGTGTCACCACCAGAAACTGGGGCATCCAATACTTCAATGCCATATTTCTTTCCTTCTATAGCAAGTTTGACAGCCAAAGAAGGGGCAGAGGTTGTCATATCGACTGCGATTGTACCTTCAGGACATGTTTCAAAAATAGTGTTGTAGACTTCTTCTACATCTTTTGGATATCCTACGATGGTAAAGACCGCTTCACATCCTTCTAATGCATCTTTCAGATTTTCATAGGCTTTGGCTCCGAATTCTTCGCAGGCTTTTGCCTTAGAGAAAGTACGGTTGTAGACGTTGGCTTCGTGTCCATTTTGAATGCAGTTTTTGACCATGGATGCACCCATGACACCTGTACCAATCCAGCAGATTTTCATATTGATCACTCCTTGTTTCAAGGATATCACAAAGAAGGAAAAAACTCAAAAAAAAGATTGTGTTTTTGATAGGGGTATGGTATCATGATAGAGCTTTTGGACTGGGATATTCGGTTCCTCGCCGATACCGCGGTTCATTAGGTCATTCATAGAGGAGGAAATATAACATGTTGACTAAAGCTGAAAAGACTGCCATCATGGAAAAGTACGCTCGTACAGAAGGCGATACTGGTTCCATCGAAGTACAGGTTGCTGTACTGACTGCTGAAATTAATCGTTTGACTGAACATCTGAAGGAACACAAGAAAGACTATCATTCAACTCGTGGTCTGATGATGAAGGTTGGACGTAGAAGAAAATTCTTGGCTTACCTGAAGAACAACGACATCAATCGTTACCGTGAACTGGTACAGAGCCTGGGTCTGAGAAAGTAGTTAAAGCAAAAAAGACAGATTGGAGAATTCCAGTCTGTTTTCTTTTTGGTAATTTGTTGAAATTGTCTAATGTTCATTGACATCAATAATGAACGTTTGTATACTTTTATTGAATAAATGAACGGAGGTTTATTTATGGCTCAAGTATTAAAAGACGAACTTCGTAATCGAATTATTTCTGCCGCTAAGAAAGAACTTCTAGAAAAAGGTGCACGAGATGCATCAATGAGAAGTATTGCGTTTCATAGTTCCATGACAGTAGGTAATTTGTATCGTTATTTCAAAGGAAAAGATGAATTGATTCAGTACATTGTTTCGCCCGCACTTTATCGCTTGAATGATGTCATTCAGAAGAAAACACAGGATCGATTAAGTCTGTTTGAAAAAACCTCTGTTTTAGGACTGACAAAAAAAGAAATGACATCTATCCTTGATTCTTTGGCAGATGATTTGACAATCATATATCATGACTATCGCGATGAAATGAAAATTCTGTTTCTTGACTCTGCAATTCAGACGCAGATGTCAACTTGGTTTACTCAACTGATTGAAACATTGATTTATGATGTGTTTGATGAAACGAAAAGTCATGAAAAAAAAGTAAAGCTGTTTTCACGTATGCTTGCAGTTTCTATCTTCAGTGGACTTCAGGAGTGTTTTCGATGTCTGGAAGTGCATGAGTTTTCGAATCAGGATGTAGGGCAATTGATTCGTTTGTATTTTAGATTGTATTTATCGATGCTTGATTTTGATTTGAACAAGCTGACAATGGAGGAATAAAGATGAGCGCATTTATTGAATTCAAAGATGTAAAGAAAATTTATCAGATGGGTGAAGTCAGCATTGAAGCGTTAGCTGGTGTAACCTTTGAAATCAATCAAGGTGAATTTGTCGTGATTGCTGGTGCTTCAGGAGCTGGAAAGAGTACGATTTTAAATATTTTGGGTGGTATGGACAGCTGCAGTGAAGGAACAATTTTTGTCGATGGCAAAGAAGTCAGCGCGATGGACAAAAAAGAAATGACGGATTATCGAAGATATGACATTGGTTTTGTGTTCCAGTTTTATAATCTGGTTCAGAATTTGACTGCCAGAGAAAATATTGAACTGGCAACTCAAATCTGCAAAGATGCATTGGACATTGATGAAACAATTGAGGCAGTAGGTCTTTCTCATCGGAAAAACAATTTTCCATCTCAGCTTTCTGGTGGAGAGCAGCAGCGTGTTGCGATTGCACGTGCACTAGCGAAAAATCCAAAATTGCTTTTATGTGATGAGCCAACTGGTGCACTTGACTATAAGACGGGGAAGGCAATCTTAAAGCTTTTGCAGGATACCTGCAGAGAAAACAACATGACTGTGATTATCATCACTCATAATCTGGCACTGTGTCCGATGGGGGATAAGGTGATTCGTGTAAAAAGCGGCTTGATTGATTCCATTGAAATCAATGAACATCCTGTTCCTGTAGAAAGCATTGAGTGGTAACTATGAAAAATCTAGTGTTTAAAGATACACTCAGGGAAATTGCAAAAACCAAATCGCGCTTTTTTTCCATCTTCGCAATTGTTTGTATTGGTGTTGCAATTTTTGCTGGTATTTTGGCAATTGGGCCTGATATGCGCTACAGTGTAGATAACTATTATGATGATTTTCGATTGATGGATGTGCGTGTTGTATCGACTTTGGGAATCACAGAAAATGATATTCATGAACTCAAAAAAATAGATCGTCTTGAGGGGATTCAGCCTGCTTATTCAACTGATGTTTTGACACGTCTGAATGGAGTTGAACAGGTTGTTCGCGTGCATAGTTTTTCTATTGAGGATGCTTTAAGCGGTTCTGAAAACTATATCAATCGTCTTGTCGTCAAAGAGGGACGCATGCCAAATAAACCTAATGAATGTGTGATAGAAAAGGGGAAAATTCTTGAGTCAGGTTTTCGTATCGGGGATACGATTTCACTGTATTCGCATGATGAAATAGAAGATGTACTTAGACGTACAGAATACACGGTGGTTGGCTTAGTGAATACGCCATATTATTTGAGCTTTCAAAAAGGATCATCGGATGTAGGCGGCGGTACGCTTAATACATACATGTATGTGGATGAATCCAATTTCAGCATGGACATTTATACTGAAGTCTTTTTAACATTTGATGGATTAAGAGAGTTCAATAGCTATGAAGAGGCTTATTTCGATGAATTGAAGCCAATAGCAGATGAATTGAAAACATTAGGTTCAATTCGAAGTGAAATTCGTACTGCAGAAATCATGGATGAAGCGTATGTTCAGCTGGATGACGCAAAACAGCAGTATGAAGATGGAGTGAATGAATTTAATGAAAAAATAGCCGATGCTGAAAAACAGATTGAAGACGGAAAGAATGAACTGCTTTTAGGGAAGTCACAGATTGCAACCGCAAAGATTGTGCTTGAAAGTACAATACAAACGTCAAATGCACAGATTGTTATGCTGGAAGAACAGCTTATTACATTGAATGCTCAATACGATTCCTATAGAAAACAGTTTGAAGTTCAGAATCAGCAAGCGCTTGAACAAAAGCAATTGCTTCTAAAACAGAATGAAACGCTTCAAAAACAGCTAGATGAAAAACAAGCGGCATATGATCAAATTGCGGCTCAGCTTGATGAACTGAATAAAGAAGAGCAAAAGCTTAGTCAATTGCTAAGTGAAAAGCTGCATCTTTTGACAGAAGAAACCTCAAAGCCTCTTGAGGAGCAGGATTCAAGTAAAATAGCAGCATTGCAGTCAGAAATATCAGAAATCAATCTTAAACAAACGGATGTGTTAAATAAGCGTTTGGCTTTGGAACTTTCTAACGAGAAAGTTGAAGTTGATACAATAAAAACACAGATGGATTCAAATCTTCGCAGCATTGAAATGATTGATGCAGGACTTAAGACATCAGAAGGTGCACTAATAGCCAGCAAAGAACAAATAGACAATGCCTATCTTCAGATTGCAGATGCTAAATCTGCATTAGCGGCTCAAAAAGCCGAACAAGAAAAGACAATTGCTGAAAATGAGGCAAAAATAAAGAAAGCTGAAAAAGATTTGGCTAAAGCACAAGTAACGCTTGCAGAAGAGAAAGTCAAAGGAGAAAAAGAACTGGCAGATGCTAAGGAAGAAATTGCCAAAGCGGAGCTTGAGATTCAAGCAATTGCAGAAGGAAAATGGTATGTGCTGGATCGCAATTCTCATTACAGTTATGTGGATTATGAAGGTGCTGCTGAACGTATGGATGCAATTGCAGTGGTTTTTCCTGTCTTCTTCTTTATGGTTGCTGCATTGGTGTGTCTGACGACTATGACTCGACTCGTTGATGAACAGCGCTCACAAATTGGAACAATGAAAGCGTTGGGATACTCGACTGGTCAGATTGCATTTAAATATGTTTTCTATGCGTCAAGCGCAACTTTAGCTGGTGGAGTAGTGGGACTTCTGATTGGAATGACGATTTTCCCTTGGATTATCTATACTGTATGGACATTGATGTATATTGTTCCTCCGATTCAGTTTAAATTCCAGCCTGGGCTTATGCTGCTGAGCATTGTCCTGTCCGTTGCGGTAACAACGTTTGCTACATTTGGAGCTTGCTACAATGAACTGATTGAAACACCAAGCTTATTGATGCGTCCGAAAGCTCCAAAACTTGGAAAAAAGATTATGATTGAACGCATTGGTTTCTTATGGAAACGATTCAGCTTTACTTCAAAAGTCACAGCTCGTAATTTGTTCCGATATAAAAAGAGAATGCTGATGACGGTTGTTGGAATTTCTGGCTGTACGGCACTTTTGATTGCTGGGTTTGGCATCAAGGATTCCATCAATGATATTGTCGATATACAGTTTAAAGAGGTTTTCAAATATGAAGCCTCCGCAGTGCTTTCTGCTGATTTGAGTACGCTTGAAAAAGAAGAAATCATGGAAACGGTGTTAGAGTCTGACATGATTGAAGATGCGCTTCTTGTTCATCATTCTTCTGCTGATTTAAGTTTTGAAGATGAAACAGCACAGGTGTCATTAGTTGCTGTATCGAACCCATCTGCTTTGAAAGAATTTGTTTCACTTCATGATCGAGTAAGCAAAGAAGAATACACACTTTCTTTTGAACAGGTTATTATTACTGAGCGTATAGCTAATGATTTTGGCATTAAAACTGGTGACAGCATTGAATTGGCAGTATCTGATGGGGTAACGCGCAGCTTTGAAGTAGGAGCAATTATGGAGAACTACATCAATCATTATGTCTACATGACTTCTCAATGTTACTTTGATTCTGTGGGAGTTCGCCCGTATGAAAACACTATGTATTTGAAATGCAATAACGCTACTGATGAAAATGCAATTGGAGCACTTGTCTCAAATCTAGAAGGTGTTGATTCAATCAGTTTTTATACGGGATTTGTAGAATCATTCTCTGGTATGATTTCTTCATTGAATTACATTGTTTTAGTGCTTGTACTCTGTGCAGGGGCATTGGCTTTTGTGGTTCTGTATAATTTGACAAATGTCAACATTTCAGAACGAATCCGTGAAATTGCTACACTAAAAGTGCTTGGCTTCCATGAAAAGGAAGTGGAAGCCTATGTCTTTAAAGAAAACATTCTTCTTACATTGATGGGAGCGTGTTCTGGAATGCTGCTTGGAAAGGGCCTGCATCACATTATCATGGTGGTAGTTGAGCTCGATAACATCATGTTTGGAAGAAATATCAACTGGCCAAGCTATATCATTTCTGTGCTTTTGACGATGGTGTTTGGGTGGGTTGTCAATCAGTTTATGAAGAAAAAGCTTCGTGAAATTCCTATGGTAGAAAGTTTAAAATCCGTTGAGTAATCAATGGATTTTTCTTTAAAAAATGCTTTTTTTAGTAGCTTTTCTTTAAAACTGTGCTAATATTATGTAGTTAGAGAAAAAT
>JAFQKG010000174.1 GCA_017397025.1 Erysipelotrichaceae bacterium
TGTCGACCCAGTTCATTCATCGGGACAGAAACTGATCGATTTTGTAGATTTGACACTGGACAACTGTGCACCAGCCGCAGAAGCAATGCTGGAAGTAGAAGGCATAGAAGCCAACTTTGCAGCAGCAAGCGGTATTGCCAGCGCATACATTCTGTGGTCAGTGACTGCAGTAGTGCTGGAAGAAATGCAGCAGAGAAATATGGATCCACTGCTTCTGAAGAGCACGAATTATCCTGGTGGACCTGATTACAACAATGGTCTTGTACGGCCAAGATATTGGAAGCAGGGCTATTAATTGACAAGGGAATCTGAAAGGATTCCTTTTTAATTGATTTGATGTTCAAAGCTGAAGAGCATATACAGATTAGGAAGACACATGAGAGCATTGAATAAATCTGAGATGGCCCAAAGGTCATCCATTTGAATCATGCAGCCGGCAAATACGAAAACTATCCAAAGAATTCGATATGGAATACAGGCGGATGAGCCAAAAAGAAAGCATAAGAGACGTTCTCCTACAACGCACCAGCCTAAAATAGTGGACAGAGCAAAGAGGACAAGGCATAGACAAAGAACTGGTTTGCCGATTACAGGAATCAATGAGAAGCAAGCAAGAGAAAAGTCATTGGCACTGGTTAATGAAGTAAGTGGAGGACAAGAAAGAGAGCAGCTGACAAAAAGGATGCCGGTTAATGAACAAATGACAACGGTGTCTAAAAATACAGAGAGCATTGCAATAAAAGAAGGAACTTCTGGATCTGTACATTCAGAGGATACTGAAAAGACAGGGGTAGAACCCATACCAGATTCGTTGGTAAACAATCCACGTGATACACCATACCGAATTGCGTTTTTTATAGATGCACCAAAAAAACCGCCTAACATTGAATGGGTATTGAGTGCAGAAGTTATGATGAGCTCTAAAGCAGGAGAAAATGAATGACGAAGCTGATAAAGAAGTAAAAGACTTGTAAAGAGGTAAACTGCACCAGCTAAAGGGACAAGGATATTGCAGAGGGCAGAGATTCCTTTTAAACCTTTAAAAATTACAAGTGCTGTAAGCAAAGAAAATAAAACAGCAGTACAAATAAGAGGGATCTGAAAAGTACGATAAAGCATGAGTGCTGCTGCATTGGATTGGACAGAGCATCCTATGCCTAATGCAGCTAATGCTCCAGAAAGACAAAAGAAACCTGATAGAAAATAATGCTTGGATTTTAGAACAACCATTGCACCTCCAAAAAAAGTGCCATCATTTTGTCTTTTTCGATGCTTGACGGCAAGCCAAGTTTCGGCGTATTTTGTTGCCATACCTAGAAACCCAGCGACAACCATCCAGAATATAGATCCAGGACCTCCTGCGATTAACGCAGTAGACACGCCTAAAACATTGCCTGTACCCATGGTGGATGCAAGAATGGCCATGAGTGAAGAAAACTGTGATATTTCTCCGTTGTCAGTTTTTTTGTGCATAAACAATGCTTTGAATTGCTTAAATAAATGAAATTGAATACCTTTTAATCGAAATGTAAAAAAGAGATGTGTTCCTAAAAGAAGTGCTGGCATGGGATAGGACCAAAGAAAAGAGGTAAATTCATGTAAAAAATTCATTTCATCATCCGTTCTTTTTAGCAATGTATGCCGCATAGAGAGTGATTAGAAGAAACATTCGATTTTATTAGTTTGACTATAGAGGTCAATAAGGAATTTTGTTATAATAATTAAACGGAGGATGAAGAATGAAAAAAGAAGAATTTATTCAGCGCTGTAAAGAAAATGGACTTGAATTGACTGATCATCAGATTCAGCAGTTTGAAATCTACGCTAGTACTCTAAAAGAGTGGAATGAAAAAATGAATCTGACTGCTATTACTGAATTTGAAGAAGTTCTGGATAAACATTTTTATGATTCTTTGCTTCCATCCTTTTCGTCGTCGATTAAAGGAACTTTGTGTGATGTTGGAACTGGTGCAGGATTTCCGTCCATTCCTTTGAAAATCGCTTATCCAGAATTGAATATTGTGATGATTGAACCGCTAGGGAAACGTGTTACTTTTTTAAAGGAAGTTGTTCGTGTTCTTGGACTTGAACATGTTGACTGCATTAATGCACGTGCAGAAGATTATGCCAAAGATCATCGTGAGTGTTTTGATGTTGTTACGGCTAGAGCGGTTGCGAATTTAAGAATGCTTTCTGAACTATGCATCCCGCTGGTTAAAAAAGGCGGTTTATTTCTAGCGATGAAAGGATCAAGTGGTCTTGAAGAAGACAAAGAAGCAGCACATGCTTTAAAAACATTAGGGTGTACACTTGAAAAGACAGAAGAACGTCATCTGAATGATGGAAGTTCTAGAGTGAATTTGTTTTATCGCAAAACAAAATCCACTCCTGTTCAATATCCGCGTCAATTTGCGAAAATCAAAAAAAATCCGCTGTAAAGGAGAGGTGTGAATGCAGCAGGTCATTACGATACCTATAAGAAAAATTAGACCAAACCGCTATCAGCCTCGTCTGGTCTTTAATGAACAAAGCATCAGCGATCTGGCTCAGTCCATTAAGGAAAATGGCTTGATTCAGCCTATCGTTGTCAGAGATATGATTGATTATTATGAAATCATTGCAGGAGAAAGAAGATTTAGAGCATGTCAGTCCTTAGGGATGGAAACGATTCAGGCAGTGATAAAAAGTACAAGTGAACTTGAATCTGCGCAACTTGCGTTGATTGAAAACATTCAAAGAGAAGATTTAAGTGCTGTTGAAGAGGCTAAAGCTTATCTTCAAATTATGAGACAGTCAAGCTGTACACAAGATGAGATGGCTTCACGCATGGGAAAAAGCCAATCCACAATAGCTAATAAGATTCGCTTATTGGCTTTACCGGATGAAATACAAAATGCAATTACAGAGCGTAAAATCACAGAACGTCATGGAAGAGCTCTTCTAAATGTAGATCCACAGCGACAGATAGAAGTGTTTGAACATGTTGTAAAACATGGGTTGAATGTAGCTCAGACAGAAAATTATATCAAAGTCAACGCTTCTAAAAAGAAGGAAAAAGTGCAGAAAACTAAAGCAGTTGCACGTCATCTTCGCATTGCATTCAACACCATCTATCAAGCAGTAAAGATGGTTAATGATGCAGGAATAGAAGCAAAAACCGAAGAAAATGAAAACGATAACGAATATCAGATTATCATTAAATTCCCAAAAAGATAGGGTGTGAGTTTCATGGGAAAGATTATTGCAGTCGCTAATCAGAAAGGCGGCGTAGGTAAAACAACAACCAGTGTGAATCTGGCTGCAGGGCTAGCATATCTGGGTAAAAAAGTCATGCTGGTGGACTTCGACCCTCAGGGAAATGCTTCACAGGGAATCAGTGGAAATGATCATAACTATAGAAAAAGCGTCTATGATGTCTTAATGCATGACTGCAGTGTAGATGATGCTTTAAAGCACATCAAGATGCCTCCTGTAGATCTGCTTCCAGCTACGATTGATCTGGCAGGTGCAGATCTTGAAATGGCAAGCTTTAAGGCAGGAAGAGAAAAACAGTTGAAGGAACAGCTTGATTCAGTAAGAGACAGATATGATTATATTTTGATTGACTGTCCTCCATCACTTGGACTTTTGAACACCAATGCATTGACTGCTGCGGATTCAGTGATTATTCCTGTACAGTGTGAGTATTATGCATTGGAAGGATTAACTCAGCTGTTGTCAACAATTCGTCTTGTACAGCGCTTGTTTAATGAAAAGCTTGTCATCGAAGGTGTGCTTTTGACAATGTTTGATGCTCGTACAAAGCTTTCTGTAGAAGTTCAGCAGGAAGTTAGAAAGTATTTCAAAGAAAGTGTTTATAAGAGTTACATTCCAAGAAACGTACGTCTATCTGAAGCACCGTCAACTGGACAGTCTATATTTGAATATGATGTTCGTTCAGAAGGGGCAAAGGCTTATGCTTCCTTGGCGAAGGAAATTATTATGATCAATGATAGAAAAGGAAGGAAAGCATAATGGCAACACCTAGAAAAACAGGATTAGGACGAGGGCTGGATGCCATTTTTGGTGAAGGCGTAGAAAATGTACTGGAAGATATTCAGGCAGGAAAAACAGAACATGTGAGTTCAAAGACAGAATTACCAGTTTCTGAGATTCGTGCCAATCCTTATCAGCCTAGAAAAGTATTTGATGACGAAAAGCTGAAAGAACTGGCATCTTCTATTAAGGAACATGGTGTATTCACACCAATTCTTGTTAGAAAAAGTCTGCATGGTTATGAATTGATTGCAGGGGAAAGAAGACTTCGTGCTTCTAAGCTCGCTGGAAAAGAAACAATTCCTGCGATTATGATGGAATTCAATGATGAACAGATGATGGAAATTGCGCTCTTGGAAAATATTCAGCGTGAAGATCTGAACATCATGGAAGAGGCTTCTGCCTATTCAAAATTGATGGAACGTATGGGATATACACAGGAAAGACTAGCTGAAAGAGTTGGAAAGTCTCGTGTACATATCGCTAATACGATTCGTCTGTTGAAACTTCCTGTTTCAGTACAGAAACTGGTAGAAGAAAATAGACTTTCACAAGGTCATGTTCGCCCACTCATTACTTTAGATGATGAGGGACTTGCCTATGACATTGCGATGAGAATTGTCGATGAGGGCTTATCTGTAAGAGCAGTCGAAAAGCTCGTACGTGATGCAAAGGAACCTAAGCCAGCAAAGAAAGAAAAAGTAAAAGATCATAACTTGATTTATGTTGAAGAAATCATGCAGAAAAAACTGCAGACAAAAGTCAAAGTGGAAGGAAAGTCGATTACTATTTCTTATCAGGATACAAAGGATTTGAATCGTATTCTTGAATTGATTGGATGTATCGAAGAAGATTAGAGAACATTAATGAAAAAGTCAGGTATTATATGTCCTGACTTTTATTGTAAAAATACCACGTGCTATGCGCGTGGTAATAGAGGTTTTACTGATAAAGAAACAAACCTCCTTCGATATAATGAAGTTGGCCTGGCAAGCTAGCAACAAAATAAGAAGGAGGTTTGTCTATGAAAGACACA
>JAFQKG010000175.1 GCA_017397025.1 Erysipelotrichaceae bacterium
CAAAACCGGCAGCGGACATGATGGTGGATACCAGTCCCTGGGCAATGGAGAACAGAGCATTCATCAGTTCCAGCCCGTGGGTAACAGCGGCCTTCGCCAGTGCAAATCGGACGAACACTTTCACAGCCACTTCTGGACGTTTCAGATCTGCAAAGGTGCCGCAGGTTTTCATGACACCCATTACGAAAAACAGAACGACCAAGGCAAGGCCAATGGCTCTTACTGCGCCGTGGATGCCAACCATGACACCCCAGATGCTGCCACCCTTGAATGCCTGTGGGGATTGCGTCACCAGTATCCAGATCTCTGCCAGTTTTTCATTCCAGGTCTGCAGAGCATTTTCTAAGTTCTGCACGACCCAATTATCAGACAATTAAGATTCCTCCCTTCAAAAACAATCAGGCATCCGGAGATTCGGATGCCTGAAATAAATTATAGAATATTAAATTTCAATTCGAATAAGAAATGTGTTACTACACACGGCTCGGAATAATCACTACCATACGCAGGGTTTTTATCTTTATAGCTACCAGTTTGAATAATGTCTATCATGTTATACTGATCCAGAACCTCTACATATGTCCACAGTTCATTAAATTCTGAATCGGACATACCACCCATTTTTGATGCAATTGCTGTTGTCATTTCATACAACGTCATAGGAAAATAGTCTTCAAATTGCATACCGTTAGCAGCCTTTACCATCTTCTTCACAATCTCAGCAGATTTGACTGCATCAGTATACGAAAATGATTTTAATGGGCTTCTTTCAAAGCATAACTTCTTATGGTCATCAAATGACACACCAAAGAATGGAAGCAATTCATATTCATGCATCACGTGATAGAAAGTGGTCATAAAATTGTACAGCTGTAGAAATTCTGATTCATTCAAATAGTCATCCCGGCCAATATAAAAATGAGTTTCATTGTTACGAAGACTGTTTAACAAAGTGAGTTCTGCTTTATATGAATCGCCATCCAACAAAAAATCCTTCAAAATATCTTTATGCTGTTTCAGAAGTCTGTTGAATTCTATAGAACGGAATTCTTTTCTGAGTTTACTATCAAGAGTTAAGAAAAACGTATTCAAATCCGTTGCAGCATAATAAGACTTTGCCGGTTCGCCGTCAGCTTCAACATTTCTAGGCTCTGCTACTCTGTAGTCACAGTTATCCAGCATGATTTGCTTCAAAAACAATTCGACTGCGTTGTGAAGTGCTGCGACAAAATTCTTCCGAACTTCCAGTGTTGTTTTTCCTGCCAGAATCTGATCACAGAAATAGATTGCATTTGCCCAAGATACCAATGCATTGTCCAGCAAAATTTTCTTCTGACGAGCCATATTCTTATCCTCCATATCTGGATTTTTCCTTGAAGAATTATATCATGCTGTCAGATAGAAAACAACGTGCATACTGCAACAAGTTTTCAAACCCAATGGTAGACTACATTGCTCTCATCCTATTACAATTGGGGATGTTAGCCGGTAATCATGGTCAGAATCTCCTTGGCAAAGGTGATGATGATACCACCAGCCAGGGTCAGAAAACCATTGGAACGCTGGGAAGGATCATGGGACTGCAGAGACAGACCAACCTGGACAATGCCCCAGCCCAGCAGGATCATACCCACAGCCCGGATCATACCGAAAATGAAAGTGGACAGGTTGTTGACGACGGTGAGAGGATCGCCTACAGTTGTGGCAGACGCAGGTACTGCAAGACCAATCGTCATAGCCATAGCCAGTACCGTGGAGCAGTAGAAACGGAAGCCACGCTTTACCTTGGGAGACATAGGGAGCTTTTCGGTTTTCTTTTCGATGTTCTTAATTGCTTTCATTTTTGTTTCCTCCAAATAATTCTGCTTCGATTTCCTCGTCGGAAAGAAGCTCAA
>JAFQKG010000176.1 GCA_017397025.1 Erysipelotrichaceae bacterium
AAGGTGTTTCTATATTATGGGGAAGAAATAGGTATGCTGGGCAGTGGAAAAGATGAAAACAAGCGTTTAGGCATGCTTTGGCAGTCTGATTCAAAAGAAGGCATTCCATACAACCCAAGCGGTGCTGATTACAGTGCACAGATAGAAACTTCGGTGGCTGATCAGGAAAAAGAACAGAATTCACTTTTGAATTTTTATCGCAAAGCTGCTTCTATTCGAAACAAGAATACTTTGTTTGAATTAGGAACATGTGAAGCGGTTGACACTGGAAATGAAGCAGTCTTTATGATGAAAATATTTGATGAAACAAATGCACTGTATGTTATTCATAACTACAGTGATACTCAGCAGACAGTTGAAGTTGAAGGTTCAATTTCATCCGTTGATCATCTTCAAAACAACTCATTGAAGGAAAATGTATTGACAATGGAACCTTATTCAACAACTGTCGTGACATTAGAAGGGAAATAACTCATGAGAAAATCAGGATTATTGATACCGGTTGCATCACTTCCAAGTCGATTTGGAATTGGTGATTTTGGTCCAGCGAGCTATGAATTGGTTGATTTGATCAAAGAATGTGGATTTAAAATCTGGCAGATTCTGCCATTAAATCCTCTTGGTTTTGGGAACAGTCCATATCAGTCGTATTCTTCCAAGGCAATGGATGAAATTTATATTTCCCTGGAAATTCTTGTCGAAGAGGGCTTGCTGAAAGAAGTGAAATCTTATCGCAGACGGGCAGGAAAAGTGGATTATGCAAAAGTGCGCGCCTATAAAGACCGTTATCTTAGAGAAGCGTTTCAAAATTTCAAAGAAAATGATGACTATCAAAGCTTTATTCAACAGAAGTGGGTCTATGAATATGCCGTATTTGCAGCTTTGAAAAAGGCAAATGACAGAAAATGCTGGAATGAATGGCCTCAAGATCACAAAAACTGGATCATGGATCAAAAGCCTTTGCCAGAGATGGAAGATGAAATACGTTATGGCATGTTCCTTCAGTACACACTGTATCATCAATGGATGATGCTGAGAAAATATGCAAATGACAAAGGGATTGAAACCATGGGAGATGTTCCAATTTATGTAGGAATCGACTCATTGGATGTGTGGTCCTATCAGAAAGGATTTCTGCTTGACTCAGATGGGCGTCCAACATTCATTGCAGGAGTTCCGCCTGATGGATTCAGTGCTGAAGGGCAACGCTGGGGCAATCCAATCTATGACTGGGAACAGCAGAAAAAAGATGGCTTTGAATTCTGGCTGGATCGTTTGTCATACAATTCAAAATTATTTGACATTGTCCGTATTGACCATTTCCGTGCATTTGACACATACTGGAAAATACCAGCAGATTCTTTGACAGCGATTACTGGAGAATGGATAGAAGCACCAGGCTATGATTTGTTTGATACACTGTATGCTGCTTATCCTGACATCAATATCATTGCAGAAGATTTAGGAGATTTAAGACCACAGGTGTTAGAACTTCGAGATCATTATCAGATGATGGGGATGCGCATTGTTCAGCATTCTTTTGATCCTAATGGAAAGATGC
>JAFQKG010000177.1 GCA_017397025.1 Erysipelotrichaceae bacterium
AGAATATCAAGCTTGGCTTTTCTTTGCTCTTGCCATGCACGATGAACTGCATGTTCTGTTTCTTCTACTGGAATATCCCATGTTTCTTTGGCATATTTCACCAATCGTTCTGTGATTGTTTTCTCATCTGTAAAAGCCACAAAAGGTCGATAGTAGATGACTTCCTTATTTGTGATTGCTTCTACATTGTTCTTGATGTTTTCTGCATATGAAACAACAATTGGACAATTATAATGATTTTGTGCAGCTTTCACTTCCTGTTTTTCATAGAAGACGCAAGGATGAAAAATTCGTTTTACACCATGCTGAATCAGCCATTCCACATGTCCATGAGCTAGTTTTGCAGGATAGCATTCAGATTCAGATGGAATAGATTCCATGCCAAGTTCATAGATTTGTTTTGATGAATATGGAGATAAAACAACACTAAAACCTAACTGCTTGAAAAAAGTAGCCCAGAAAGGATAGTTCTCATACATATTCAATACCCTAGGAATACCAATGACTCCACGAGGACTTTTTTCTTTATCTAATGGAATATAGCTATCAAAAAGTCGCTTCCTTTTGTATTCAACGATATTTCCGACTTTCTTTTTTTGAATTGTTTGTCCTAATCCTTTTTCACAGCGATTTCCACTGATAAATTGTCTATCATTTGAAAAACGATTGATCGTCAACATGCAGTGGTTCAAGCATCCCTGACATCGAATAGAACGTGTTGTGTAGTTCAAATTCAGTATTTCATCCAATGAAAGCATTGTGGATGGCTGTCCTTCAAAATTCTCCTTTGCGATCAAAGCTGCCCCAAAAGCACCCATCACACCAGAAATATCTGGATTGATGACTTCAGTTTTTAAGATTTTCTCTATCGCCCTTAATACTGCATGATTGTGGAATGTTCCTCCCTGCACAACAATGTTCTTTCCCAGCTCTTCTACACTTGTGACTTTTATGACTTTATACAATGCATTTTTGATGACAGAATAAGCCAATCCAGCAGAAATATCTGAAACTGGTGTTCCTTCTTTTTGCGCCTGTTTCACATTGGAATTCATAAACACTGTACATCGTGTCCCTAAATCAACAGGACTTTTTGAAAACAGCGCTTCCTTCGCAAACTCTTCAACACTTAACCCTAAAGAAGTCGCAAAGTTCTCAATAAATGATCCACATCCAGAGGAACAGGCTTCATTGAGCATAATGTTTTCAATCGCACCGTCTTTGAGTCGGATGTATTTCATATCCTGACCACCAATATCCAGTACACAATCCACATCTTTCATGAAAAAAGAAGCACCCGTTGTATGGGCAATCGTCTCAACAACCCCTTCATCCAGCGAAAAGGCTGACTTTAGCAGCAGTTCACCATAACCTGTTGAACATGCGCGTGCAATTTGTGCGTGAGAAGACATCTTAGTTTTGATTTCTGCCATTGCCTTTTTTGCAGTTTCAATCGGATTGCCCTGATTGTTTGCATAGAAACTGTACAATAACTGACCTTGATCACCAATCAGCACTGCTTTTGTTGTCGTGGACCCTGCATCAATCCCTAAAAAGCAATTTCCCTGATAGCTTTCCAAAGGTTCCTTCTTCACTGTGTTTTTTGCATGTCTTTTTTGAAACTCCAGATACTCTTCTTGATCTTTGAACAAGGGTTCAAGACGAGGCATTTCAAATACATATGTTAATTTTGATTCCAGTTTTTCAATCAATGAATCTAATTCAACCTCATTTTGTTCACATGCATTGAGTGCAGCACCCATTGCCGCAAACAAATGAGACTGATCTGAATCCACAATGTTTTCATCTGTTAATTTAAGTGTTCGTATGAACGCTTTTTTTAGTTCACTCAGATAATGCAGTGGCCCTCCCAAAAAAGCTACACAGCCTCGAATTGGTTTCCCACAAGCTAATCCAGAAATGGTCTGATTGACAACTGCCTGAAAAATGGATGCCGCCAAATCTTCCTTGGTCGCTCCTTCATTGATCAGTGGCTGAATATCCGTTTTTGCAAACACTCCACACCTTGCAGCAATTGGATAAATTTGTTTGTATGCTTTGGCATATTCATTCAATCCCTGTGCATCTGTCTGCAGCAAAGAAGCCATCTGGTCAATAAAAGATCCTGTTCCACCTGCACAAACACCATTCATTCTCTCTTCCAAACCATTGGTAAAATAGATAATTTTTGCATCTTCTCCACCAAGTTCAATTGCTACATCAGTTTGTGGTGCTTTCAACTGAATCGCATCCGCAACTGCAACCACTTCCTGTACAAATTCAACACCCAATGCCTTTGACATATTGATGGAACCTGATCCAGTAATGCGAACCTGAACTTTCTGATTACCAATCAGAGAATAGACTTCTTTCAGCAAATCCTTTAGGGTTTCCTGGGTCTTTGCATGA
>JAFQKG010000014.1 GCA_017397025.1 Erysipelotrichaceae bacterium
TAAGAATGTGAGGTTCCCTGAACGATGTTTTCTGACTCCAGAATTGCAAGCTCCTGGTCTGTCAGTTCAGACCCGTAATTATTGATAATAATTTCAGTGTCTGTAAGAGAAGGATCTACTGGTTCTTCTGCTAATACTGGCGTAGTCACAAGCTGAGTAAACAGCATGCAGCTAGATAATGCAGATAACAGTAAACGCTTCATTTTTTTACTTCCCATTTCTTTCTCCTCCTTTTTTCTTGCAATGGAATTTGTCGCACAACGACAAAAAGGTCTTCTATCCCTTCTGTTTGTTTCATGTAGGATAAGCATAACCTCCCCTACCCCACATATGAATGAAACAATTGAACAGAATGGTTCAAGAGTAAAAATCATTTCTTTTGCAGAGTTTACCCCTCTGCGAAAAACATTTCACTCTGCTTCAGTTAAAATTAAACCACTTTTCACCCTCAAAAACAATCCCTTAGAGAAAAATAAAGCAATTCTTTTTCAAAAAAGCAGTCTTCGTTTTGTAATGTAATAATTTTTACGGTATTTGTAGTGTTTATTCTTTTAGTAAAATTTTTTCCGCAGTCAAATTTTCCGTCAAATGATCATCCATGTCTTATAAATATAAATAGGAGGTAACTGAATTATGGCAAAAGGTGAAAATATTTTTAAAAGAAAAGATGGGCGTTGGGAAGCTCGATATGTCAAAGAATATGACTATACCGGGAAAATCAAATATGGTTATTGCTATGGAAAAACATATCGTGAAGCAAAAGAAAAAGCAGCTCAACATAAAGCTGCTATATTAAATGGAACGCCCATTGTATCATCCAGAGTTAGACAAAAATTTTCTGTATATTGTGATCAATGGTTAAACGCAAATAAGACCAGGCTTAAAATTTCCACAATCAATAAATATGAATCAATTTTTAATAAATACATCAAAATACAGCTCGGTCATATGGATCCTGCGAAGTTCAGCAATAGGACAATCGAGGGTTTTACAAATTTTCTTCTTGAAACTCACCATCTTTCCGCAAAGACAGTGAAAGATATATTAATCATTTTACAGGCAGTGATTAAATACACTTCCAAACAGCTTCCTGGCTGTATGGCATCAATAGATTTCGTTTTCCCAAAGGAAGAAAAAAAGAAATACGAATACTTACTTCTGATGAGCAAAATCGATTAGTTTCTTTTTGTATAAAAGATACCAACCGATACAAATTCGCAATTCTATTTGCATTAATGACAGGGATGAGGATTGGCGAAATCTGTGCATTAAAGTGGTCAGATATATACATCGAAAGCCGGATTATTAAAGTATCAACAACAGTACAAAGACTAAAATCCAATAATGGAACAAGTAAAACTGAATTAGTTATTGGTTCCCCAAAAAGTGATTATTCCTTTCGGTTGATTCCAATGAATGATACACTTGTCAATCTTTGTTTAAAAATGAAGCCACTTAATAAAAACGCTTATATTTTAAGTGGTACTGATCAATTAATTAAACCTCGCACTTTACAGTACAAACTAATTTCGTTGTCTAAAACAGTTTAAAACAGCTCACAGGGGATTATTCCTCAATTTGTTCAGCAAGAACAATCAATCTCAAATCATCTCTGTTTCTGACACAGGTTTGAAGTGACAAAAGCTTGGAATCATCCGTAATTTCTAGTCCAGTGTCATAGAATTCTACTCTTTGAATATCCTTTAGGTATTCTTCAAGATAATCAGTATATTCTGTATGAAAATACTGTGGTTCAACAGCATCCAAATCATAATAAAAGACAGATACAATCTGATAGCAGCGTATTTCATTTTCAAGCTCAAACTCAATGATTTTATTCGCTTCATAATTTTTTTCTTCTTTCAATTGATGAAGCGGCGAAAACATGGAGGTCTCATCATAATATACATAATGTCCATATAAAATGATATTCTGGTCAGCTAGTGTATTCCGATAATCCATGAAAACAGTGCCTTTTCGATAATAATTCTTCTCAAAATCAAGTCTAAGATACTCTTCATTATCACTCGAATGCACTACTTTTTCGTTGATTAAATTGCCTATACGTATAATACCTACATAGTCTGAATTGATCGCCTTAAGCTCACGATAATTTGTACCTCTTCGATGATCCATCAGCTGATGCTGAAATTCAATAATTTTCTCTTGATTGAATATATTCCCGAACGCATTTAAAACAAAAGTACTCTTTATCTGAGCACATCCTGTCAAGCTGATCAGCAATGTTATTATAACAAGCAGCTTCATACACATATCCTCACATTAATGATATTACCATATTTTGAATGACCGTTAAGAAGAAATAATGAATCAGCTATTATTCCATCAGTTCCATCATTTCTTCCCATGTTTCCATAAGTTTCGCAACTTCATTCACCAAATCATCAATTTTCTCATCCAGCTCTTGCATCTTTGTAGAATCTTGATAATACTCTGGTTCAAATCGAAGTTCTCTTAGTTCTTCCAGTTCAAGTTCCTTTGCCTCAATCTTTGCTTCCATTTTCTTCATGTCACTTGGACTAGGTTTTCTTGGCTTAACAGTCGTATTCTGCAGAGGTTTTGACTCAGATTTCTTTTTAAAAGAAGCAGGTTCAATGACTGGATTGACCTCATTTAAATATTCATCATAACTATATGGATAATATGTAGCTGTGCCATCTTCTATTTTCAAAATGGAAGTTGCAATCTTGCGAATAAAATAACGGTCATGAGAGACAAACAGCAGTGTACCATCATAATCTAGCAGTGCATCTTCCAATGCTTCTTTACCTAAAATATCCAAATGATTGGTTGGTTCATCCAAAATCAAAAGATTTGCTTTTTTTAGCACCAGTTTACAGAAGTACAAACGCACTTTTTCACCCTGAGAAAGAACTGAAACACTTTTAAACACATCATCTGCTGAAAACAGGAAAGATCCCAAAAGTGTTCGAACTTCTGTCATGGACATATCTGGATTTTCATTCCAAATATCTTCCAAGACGGTTTTATCACCGCTGAATTCAATCAGCTGCTGATCAAAATAGCCAGTATCAATCTGATGGCCAAACATGATTTCACCCTGCAAAGGTTCAACCAATCCCATCAGTGTTTTCACAAATGTGGATTTACCATGACCATTTTTGCCAATGATTGCAATGCGCTGTGCCTGCATGACTTTGAGATTCACTTCCGCCAGCGAATGATCATATCCAATAGAAAGATCTTTGACTTCCAGTACATTCTTTCCACCTTTTCTGGCACATGTAAAATGCGCTTTGAATTTCTTATTGTCACTTTCTGAAAGTTCCACTTTGTCCATGCGTTCCAGATATTTGATTTTAGACTGTGCAAAAGCTGCCTTGTTTTTCTTGTATCTGAACCTTTCAATCAATGCATTCAAACGTTCAATTTCTTTCTGCTGATTGCGATACGTCTTTTCCAAAGACTCCTGATTGATTCTTTTTTGCTGCACAAAACTCGTATAGTTGCCTGTATAGCGCGTCATTTCCTCAAATTCAATTTCATAAATGACATCTGCCATTTCATCCAGAAAGGCACGGTCATGAGAAACAACAACCACTGCCTTAGGATAACGTTTCAAATAACCTTCCAGCCATTTGATCGTTTCCAGATCCAAATGATTGGTCGGTTCATCCAGCAAAAGAATATCAGGTTTACAAATCAGCAGTTTGACAAAAGCTAAACGTGTTCTTTGCCCTCCAGAAAATGTACCTACACTTCGATTTAAATCCTCTTCATCAAATCCAAATCGTGTCAAAACATTCATGAGTTCGCTTTGATAGGTATAGCCGCCTCTTTCTTCAAATTGATGCTGAAGACTGGCATAACGTTCCATAACTTTATCACTGTAGTCTTCTGCCATCAAAGCGGCAGTTTTGTCCAATTCATTTTGAAGTTCAATCAGCTCATCATACACAGACATCAATTCATCTTTTAAAATTCTATGATCATCATGAAACACTTCCTGTTTCAATGATCCGATCGTAATCCCATTCATTTTATGGATTGTTCCATGATCCAAAGAGAGTTCACCTAAAATCACCTTGAGAAGAGTTGACTTTCCACAGCCATTTCTACCAACGATTGCAATTTTTTCAGTATCTCTGACTTCAAATTGAATGTTGGAAAAGACTGTATCAGCTCCATAGGAAAATGTTCCTTTGTTAATCTGATAAAGCATGATTTCACCTTCTTTCTTTTTTGAAAATGACGGAAGAAGACTCTTCCGTCATGTCTTTGTCTTTAGAACATCAGATTTCTTGGAGTACGAGCGAATGGAATGACATCACGGATGTTTTGCATACCAGTGATGTACATGATAAAACGTTCAAATCCAAGTCCAAATCCTGCATGCTGGCATCCGCCATAACGACGAAGGTCCAAATACCATTCCAGACCTTTTTCATGGACACCTACTTCTGCCATGCGCGCCTTTAATACATCCAGTCTCTCTTCACGCTGGCTTCCGCCAACCAGTTCGCCAACCCCTGGAACAAGCAAGTCACATGCTGCAACTGTCTTGCCATCATCATTTAAACGCATGTAGAATGCCTTGATATCTTTTGGATAATCAATCAGGAAGACTGGCCCTTTGACAACCTGTTCACAGATGTAACGCTCATGTTCAGTGTTGAGATCCATACCCCATTCAATCTTGCTGTTTTCAAATTTTACTTTAGCATTTTTCAGATGCTCAATGGCTTCAGTATAAGTCATGCGCACAAATGGTGTAGAACGAACCAGTTCCAAACGTTCTAACAGTGTCTTATCAACAAACTGATTAAAGAACTTCAGTTCTTCTGGAGCATTGTCCATCACATATTCAATGCAGGATTTGACCATATCTTCAATCAGATCCATATCATCGCCAAGATCTGCAAAAGCGATTTCTGGTTCAATCATCCAGAATTCAGCTGCATGAGTGGTTGTATTTGAGTTTTCGGCACGGAATGTAGGTCCAAAGGTGTACACATCACGGAATGCCAGGGCAAATGCTTCAGCCTGAAGCTGACCTGATACAGTCAGAGAAGCTTTTTTGCCGAAGAAGTCTTCCTCGTAGTTTTCATCAGAACGAGTAGTCACTGTGAAGACTTCACCTGCACCTTCTGCATCATTTCCAGTAATGATTGGTGCATGAACATACACAAATCCCTGGTTCTGGAAGAATTCATGAATGGCCATAGACAGAACGCTTCTTACACGGAAGACTGCATTGAATGTGTTTGCACGTGGACGAAGATGTCCGATTTCGCGCAGATATTCAAAGCTGTGACGCTTTTTCTGCAGCGGATAATCATTTGCGCATTCTCCTTCCAGCTTGACTTCAGTCACTTCCACTTCAAAAGGCTGTTTTGCCTGTGGAGTCACTTTAAACTTTCCTGTTACTGTCAAAGCTGTTCCTGTCAAATAATGAGAAACCTTGTCGTAATCAGCCAATTCTTTGGTATACACAAGCTGACAGTTTCTGAAATATGTTCCATCATTCAATTCAATGAATCCGATTGATCCATTGTCACGGTTGGTTCTCACCCACCCCTGAAGCTGAACATACTCCAGTGAATCCATTTCCATGTGATTCTGAGCCTGTACTAATTCGTACAGTTCTCTGACAGTCATAAATTCTAACATTTTCTTTCCTCCTGATAAAAATAAAAACGTCCCTGTACAGGAACGTATGTTTACGTGGTGCCATCCTCTTTCATCTCATATGAGACCTTTGGGAAGTTAACGCCGTTCTACGGGATTGCCTACTTGATTCATCAATCCAGCTCCTAGAGTGTTCCATTCCTGATTCCCGCTGTTCTGCTTCCACCCTCCAGAACTCTCTATCATTGGTATTTCAGGCTGTTCTCTATTCTTTGCCTTATTTATTCATGGAATTGGTTTCAAAAACCAGTTCCTGGATTGTCGATACAACATCGACAGGTTTTACACGTATGTTCTTTGGTACCTGGAAATGTTCATGTGTAAAATCAACAATTCCAACAATACCATTTTCAATCAAATGATTAACAGTTTCCTGCACATTCTGCGACACACATAAAATCGCAATTCGACAGCCTTCAGGCATTTTTTCACCGATTTCATCAATGTGATAAACAGGTATCGCTACCTTGCCGACTTTTTCCGGAAACAAGTCAAATGCACAGACAATTTCCCCAACTACATGATTCCAGCGGTTGTAGTTCATCAGCGCCTTGCCAAGGTTACCAGCACCGACAAGAATAATCTTTTCATCAAAGCCTAAACCCAGCTCTTCATTGAAAATAGAAATCAGCTTATCAACATCATACCCATATCCCTGTTTTCCAAGCGTACCGAGAAAAGAGAAATCACGGCGAATCGTTGTTGATTCAATGTCAACGTATTCAGACAGCTCTTTTGACATAATGCGAGTTATGCCATTGCTTTGAAGTTTTCTCAGTGCCTTTAAATAAATTGGATAACGCTGCAGCGTTGCCTTTGGCACATTACGATTTGTACTCATTTGCATCACCTATGTGTATCATATCACAAAGTTGATATCTTGTGAAGTTTATTCATAAATGAACTAGTCACAAAGTTCTTTGGATGGCTGTGCTCCTAGATCCAAAGTTCCAAATTCGTTTCTTAAGTAAGCCTGATATCCAGCTGCACCAATCATTGCAGCGTTATCAGTGCAGCACCATAGTGGCGGAAGGACGGCCTCCACACCCTCAATTTCATCAACAAGCTGCTGCATCAGCACTCTTAAGCGGCTGTTAGCGGCAACACCTCCTGCCAATACAATCTGCGCAGGATGTTTTTCTTCAATGACTTTTTTTGTTTTATCAACAAGAGTTTTCAGTGCAGTTTCCTGAAAGGCATAACACATGTCTTCAACAATGATTTCATTGCCTGCTTTTCTTTCGCGTTCAATGCACTGAAGCACGGCAGACTTCAGTCCACTGAAGCTGAAATCCAAAGGCTTTTCTGTTTTTGGAACAGGGAGTTTGTAATGAGGCTTTCCCTGTTTTGCCAGTTTATCGACAATCGGACCTCCTGGATAAGAC
The DNA here is from genome assembly GCA_017397025.1 of Erysipelotrichaceae bacterium. Classification (GTDB taxonomy): domain Bacteria; phylum Bacillota_I; class Bacilli_A; order Erysipelotrichales; family Erysipelotrichaceae; genus RGIG1896. The sequence continues at coordinate 7,056 of JAFQKG010000014.1, forward strand.
AAGCCAAGAACTCTAGCGACTTTATCATAAGCTTCACCAATGGCATCATCCTGAGTCGAACCTAATATTTCAAAGCTGAAATGTTCCTTCATATATACCAGTTCTGTATGACCGCCAGAAACCACCAAAGCAAGTGCTGGAAATTTCAAAGGTTCTACAAAACTGTTGGCATAAATATGTCCTATCAGATGATGCAGTGGGATAAGAGGCTTGTCGTACATCCATGCAATCGTCTTTGCTGCCTGAACACCGACATGAAGTGAACCGACAAGACCTGGTCCTTGAGTACAAGCAACAGCATCAATCTGATCCATCGTACATCCAGATTTTTCAAGTGCTTCACACACAACCATAGAAATATTTTCCACATGAATGCGTGATGCTACTTCAGGTACAACTCCACCATATTTTTTATGAACTTCAATCTGTGTAGAAACCACATTAGATAAAATTTCATTGCCATTTTTTACAATCGCACATGCAGTTTCATCGCAGCTGGATTCAATTGCCATCAAAATGACATCTTTCATACATACCCTCCTACTGCTTTGACCATTAAATAAGCATCTTCATGGTCACTATAGTAATTCTTTCGAACACTGACAATGTCCAAACCAAATTTCTTATAGAGATTCTGGGCTGGAAGATTGCTGATGCGAACTTCAAGAGAAAGAAATTCACATTCATTATCAATGCACATCTTTTCAATTTGCTGCATCATTGCTGAGGCAACATGCTGTCTTTGATATTTCTTTGAAGTGCCGATGGTTGTGATCTGAGCCTGATCAAAAAGAATCCAAAGACCAAAATATCCTGCAATTTCACCATCAATTTCAGCAACCCAATAATTCGCAAATTCATTTTCATCAAATTCTCTTTGAAAATCTTCTTTTGTCCAAGGTTCCTTGAACAGTTCTTTTTCCATAACAGCGATTGTATCAAGATCGCTTTTGGTCATTTCCCTTAATTTCATTTTTTCACCAGATATTCATCATTGTTTTTAAGATATTCAGGGGCAAGCGAATGAATGTTTTCTACACGTTCCCAATAAGGACGTAAAATGACAAAAGACTGTGCTAAAGAGATTTCATTTTCTTCTTTCCCTAAAAGTACTGCATCACCCGCATAATGCAATGGTTCAATGTTCTTTTCTTTTAATGTATCCAAAGATTCAACACCTTGTTCAAGAATTTTTCCTTCATCAACAATGCCGTAATAAGCTCTTTTTGAACGAGCATCCATCAAGACTAAACATTGTTTGAGTCCGCCTGATGCCAATTGAAGCGAACTAAGTGTATACACTGGAATCTTTGCCATTGCCCCCATGATTTTAGCAATAGTCATGGCAATACGTACACCTGTGTATGAACCAGGCCCTTTAGTAACACAGATTTCATCAACATCCAAAGGTCGGATGTCATGTTTTTTAAGCATGTCATCAAGTCTTTGAGTAATCACTTCAGATTGTTTCTTAAAACAGTCTTCTTCGACAAAATCAATCATTTGACCATCTTTAATTAA
>JAFQKG010000178.1 GCA_017397025.1 Erysipelotrichaceae bacterium
CTTCTATATAGACCAAAGTCATTATAGAAAAAGGTATTTATTCCAACAACGAGTGTGGAAAAACAGCTCCACACAATTTGACGGAGAATATCCACAAACACAGAGAGTGGTGGATACTTTTAACATTAAAGGACTCTATCAGTAAGTCCTTTTTATTTATAAGAAAAGCTGTCTAAAAAACTAGACAGCTAAACAATAAAACTATTTTAAATCTGAATTATGTTCCTCTGAGGACTCTTCCACCTTTTCAACAATTGCCACTGTTGAAACCTTGCTACCTTCACCAGTAGAAATGAGACGAACACCTTGAGTTGCACGACCATAGACAGATACTTTTTCAAGAGAAATACGAATCACAATTCCATCATCAGTCATGATCATACAGTCTTCATCTCCTCGAACTGCACGAAGACCAACAAGCTCACCGTTCTTGTCTGTGATGTTAATGGTCTTAACACCCTTTGCGCCACGGCTAGTTAAACGATATTCTTCAAGTTCAGATTTCTTTCCATAACCCTTTTCTGTGACAACAAGAATGTATTTTCCTTCTTTATCTGTTGTCATACCAATGACATGACTTCCATCAGGATTAAATCCACGTACACCAGAGGCTGTTCTTCCCATTGGACGAACATCTACTTCTTTAAATCGAACTGCTTTTCCATTTGCGCCGGCAATGATAATTTCATCCTCACCCTGTGTTTGTTTGACTGCAACAAGTTCATCTCCATCCTTCAGTGTAATTGCAATCTTACCAGACTGTCGAATATTCTCAAATTCAGTCATTGCAGTACGCTTAACCAATCCATCTTTCGTGACAAAGAACAGATATTCTTTTGAAATATTTTCTGTTACATGAACACGAACCATTGCCTTGATCTTTTCTTCTTTATCAAGATTCAATAGATTAACAACAGGAATACCCTTCGCAGTTCTTGATGCCATTGGTACACGATAACCTCGAATACGATAAACTTTTCCTTTATTAGAGAACATCAATAAATCTTCATGAGTACTCATTGTAAGGAACTGATCAATGATATCATCTTCATTCACTGACATGCCCTTAATTCCCTTGCCACCTCTATTTTGTGTCTTGTAGGTATCTACTGGAATACGTTTAATGTATCCATTAGTTGTCATCGTAATGACAATATCTTCAACAGGAATCAAATCTTCATCTTCAATATCAAGAGCACCTTCAACAATTTCAGTACGCCTTCTATCTCCATATTTTTCTTTTAATTCAAGAAGATCATGTTTAATAATTTCAACAACACGACTATGATTTGCAAGAATATCTTTCAAATCTGCAATCGTAATCATCAAATTATCATATTCATCTTCAATTTTCTGACGTTCAAGTCCAGTCAAACGTCTCAACTGCATATCTAAAATAGCTCGAGCCTGCACTTCAGAAAGCTGGAATCGATCCATCAATTCAATCATTGCAGTTTGATTATCTTTTGAATTACGAATCAAAGTGATAATTTCATCAAGATGATCCAATGCAATTTTTAATCCAGCCAGAATATGAGCTCGTTCTTCAGCCTTTCTCAGTTCATAACGAGTTTTACGTACAATTACATCAATCTGATGTTCAGCATAATAATGAAGAACTTCTTTAATACCTAACTGTTTAGGAGAATTATTAACCAATACAATCGTATTAACTCCATAAGAAACCTGAAGTGAAGTCAAACGATACAACTGATTTAATAATACATCAGCCTGTACATCTCTTCTTAATTCAATGACAATACGAATACCTTCACGATTGGATTCATCACGTAAATCTGTAATACCGTCAATCACCTTTTCGCGTACAAGACTAGCTATTTTTTCAACCAGGACAGCTTTGTTTACTTGATATGGAATTTCAGTAACAATGATTCTTTTTTTACCATTGTCCATTTCTTCAACATCACATTTAGAACGAATTAGAATACTTCCACGCCCTGTTTCATAAGCTTGACGAATTCCGCTGCGTCCAAGAATCATTCCACCAGTAGGAAAATCAGGTCCTGGAAGATAATTTTCCATCAATTCAGGAACTGTTATATCAGGATTTTCCATGATTGCAATTGTAGCATCGATTGCTTCTTTTAAATTATGAGGTGGAATATTCGTAGCCATACCTACTGCAATACCAGTCGCACCATTGACTAAAAGATTTGGAATTCGACATGGCATAACTGCTGGTTCACGTTCTTCTCCATCATAGTTATCCTGCCAATCAACTGTCTCTTTTTGAATGTCTCTAACCATTTCCATTGAGATTTTAGACATTTTCGCTTCTGTATAACGCATATGAGCAGCTCCATCTCCGTCGATAGATCCAAAGTTGCCATGTCCATCAACAAGAGGATAACGATAACTGAAATCCTGTGCCATGCGTACCATTGCTTCATATACAGCAGTATCCCCATGAGGATGATATTTACCAATAACTTCCCCAACAATACGAGCAGATTTTTTGTGAGGTTTATCTGCAACAATTCCTAAATCATTCATCGCATGCAGAATTCTGCGATGAACAGGTTTTAATCCATCACGTACATCAGGAAGTGCACGTGCAACAATAACTGACATTGAATAATCCAGAAATGAAGTGCGGATTTCACTGGAAATATTCGTTTGTCTTATTTTTCCATGATTATGGTTCAAATGATTTTCCATGCTTCCTCCTCATTAAATATCCAGATTTTTAACAAACTGTGCGTTTTCCATAATAAATCTTCTTCTAGGCTCAACTTCATCGCCCATCAGCATTTCAAATGCAGCATCAGCATCCATTGCATCTTCTACAGTGACTTGAATCAAAGTACGAACTTCTGGATCCATTGTTGTTTCCCAAAGCTGTTCAGGATCCATTTCCCCAAGACCTTTGTATCGCTGAATACTCAAACGATCTCCCATTTCTTTTTTGATTTGATCCATTTCATCTTCAAGATAAGCATATCTTACCAGATTACCTTTTTGTACTTTATACAAAGGCGGCTGAGCAATATAAACATACCCTTGTTCAACAACAGGTTTTAAATAACGATAGAAGAATGTTAATAACAATGTACGAATATGTGCACCATCAACATCGGCATCAGTCATAATAACAATTTTGTGATAACGAAGCTTTGAAGTATCCACTTCGTTTCCAACACCACATCCAAATGCAGTAATCATTGAACGAATTTCAGCGTTGTCAAAAATTCTGTGCAGTCTTGCCTTTTCAACATTAAGTATTTTACCTCTTAAAGGAAGAATGGCCTGATATTTTGAATCACGCCCCTGTTTTGCAGAACCACCAGCTGAATCACCTTCGACAATATAAATTTCACAAATACTTGCATCTTTACTTGAACAATCAGCCAATTTACCAGGCAAACTTGAAATTTCAAGAGCACTCTTGCGACGAGTTAATTCTCTTGCTTTCTTTGCAGCAAGACGAGCTTTTGAAGCAAGCATTGCTTTTTCAACCATTAACTTTGCCTGATCAGGATTTTCGAGCAGGAATCTTTCCAATTGCTGTCCAAAAATATTAGACACGATTTTACGAACTTCACTGTTTCCAAGTTTAGTTTTAGTCTGTCCTTCATATTGAGGATCAGGATGTTTAACAGAAATAATTGCAGTTAATCCTTCACGAATATCTTCCCCTTGCAAAGCTTCTTCATCTTTTTTCATCAAATTGTTATCTTTTGCATAACTATTGATAACTCGATTGATAGCTAATTTAAATCCATCTTCATGATATCCGCCTTCATGAGTATTGATATTATTACAGAAAGAATAAATATTTGGCATATATCCATCGTTGTACTGCATTGCAATTTCAACTTGAATACCATCTTCTTCACCTTCACAGTAAACAATATCTTCATGAATCACTTGTTTATTTTTATTCAAATACTGAACATATTCTTTAAGTCCACCTTCATAATGGAAAATATATCTTTTCTTTTTTTCGTCTTCCTGGCGATCATCAGTAAAAATCAATTTAATTCCTTTGTTAAGAAAAGCAATCTGACGAAGACGATCTTTTAAAGTATCATGATTATATGTTGTAGTTTCAGTAAAAATAGCAGGATCAGCTTTAAATCGAACTGTACTTCCATGTTTATTTTCATCACAGTCCCCAACACAAGTCAAAGCTTTTACTGGATGTCCTCCATCTTCAAAACGCATGAAATATTCTTTACCATTCTTAAAAACAGTAACTTCAAGATATTCTGACAATGCATTAACAACTGAAGCCCCTACACCATGAAGACCACCAGATACTTTATAAGCTCCTCCACCAAATTTACCTCCAGCATGAAGCACAGTAAAAATAGTCTCAACTGTTGAAATACCTGTTTTAGCATGAATTTCAACTGGCATACCACGCCCATTGTCCTTTACAGTAACAATATTATTTACATCTACATTGATTTCAATATCTGTAGCATAACCTGCTAAAGCTTCATCAATGGAGTTGTCAACAATTTCCCATACCAGATGATGAAGACCTCTCTCTGATGTTGAACCAATGTACATACCAGGACGTTTACGAACTGCTTCAAGACCTTCAAGAACTTGAATATCATCCGACGTATACGAATGTTCTACTTTTTCTTCCATAGTTCTTCTCCTTTATTTAATCATTCCTTGATTTACTTTGAAAATCTTTGGACTTTTCACTAAACTTCCATGAATCTCATCCAAATCTGTTGTAGTAATTAAAGTTTGAACAGATTGATCTAAAATCTGAAACAAACGTATTCTATTCTGCTGATCTAGTTCACTTAAAACATCATCTAAAATTAACACAGGAGATGTTTTCTTTGTCATCCTTACAAAATCAATAAGACATAATTTAATAGCCAGCAACACCATTCTTTTCTGTCCCTGCGATGCAATTTCATTCAAAGGAAATCCTTTCATCATAAATTCAATATCATCACGATGAACACCATTTCCAGTCACTTTCAATATCATATCTCTCTCACGAGTATCTTGATATTTCTTTTTCATTAAATCTCTTATCTGAGATGGATCTGAAATATCAACCCAGCTTTTATATTTCACAGCAAGTTCAAGATTTTCATTACAAAGTTGCTTCATTTTAAATGATAAACGCTGATGAATAAATTCAACAAATACTCTTCTGCTTTCAATAATTTGCATTTGATATTCAATCATTTGACTTTCTAAAGAAGTTAATAGGATTTCATCACAATTCATTTTCAATGCATTGTTTCTTTCTTTTAAACATTTTTGATAATTTAACAAAGCATTGTTGTATTTCATGGATATCTTTCCAATTTCAATATCCATCAATTTTCTTCTTTCCTTTGGAGAAATATTAAACATTTCTAAATCATTTGGAGAAAATAAAACAACATTTAATTTTCCAATAAAATCACTAGCTTTAGGAACTTGTCTAGAAGAAATAAACAATGACTTTCCTTTTGAATGAATAACTGAAGAAAGAACAAATTTTTTTTCTTCATCTTCAACATGGCACTCAATAGATGTAAAAGGGCAATCATGACGAATCATAGCAGCATCATTGCTTACACGAAATGATCGTGTTGTTGATGAAAACATAACACTTTCAATACAATTTGTTTTACCTTGTCCATTGTTTCCTAAAAAAACATTAATTCCTGAATCTAATAAAAGCTCACAATGTTCAATATTTCTGAAATTTCGCAGTTTCAGTTTCTTTAAAATCATGATTCAATCTGATATTTCTTTCCTTCAATGACAATCATATCACCAGGATAAAGTTTTCTTCCGCGACGATTTTCTTTTTCATTGTTTACTTTGATATCAAGTTCTTTCACTGCAAATTTGGCTTGACCACCTGTATCAATCCAATCAGTCATTTTTAAAAACTGTCCTAAAGTTACATATTCAGTATCAATTTTAATCATGCTTTACCCTCTTTTCCGATATTAACGCATCGTATACATTATAACATAAAACAGCTTTAATTTCTTATTTTTTAAGTAATAATCAATAGAAATACAGGGATACTTACAATATAAAAAAACGCTTAAATTGAATTTAAACGCATTTTTTCTTCTATTTAAATCATAAATATGACTTTTGACTCATTGTTTCTAAAATACATAGTTACAAATCTAAATCTACATCTCTTATTTAATAAATAAGCTGTAAATAAGAAACTATATAAAAAAGAAAACTGCATCAAATGATGCAGAAATCAATTATATGTTCTAACAGGAAGAACAAGCTGGAGAATTGAATCATCATCAATATTTGTAATAATGAATGGTTTCATTTCACCGGAGAAAGAAATCTTAATTGTACTTGCATTCAATACACGAATAGCTTCATAAACATAACGTCCACTGAATGAAATATTAATACCTTTTCCATCAAATGATTCAGCCATAATTTCTTCCATAGAAGACCCAACTTCCTGTGAACGTGTGCTAATGACAACTTTCTCAGGATGAGCTGATAAACGAATAATAGAAACTCCATCGTTTTTAATGAAACTTGCACGGTCAATTGCATTCAGAAGATCACGACTATCAACAACAAGTTCATTTTCAAAAACAGTAGGAATCAAACGCTGAGTTTCAGGATAAAATCCATCAATCAATCGTGTCTGAATCAAAACTTGATCAACCCAGAATTGAGCTTTTTTATCTGAAACACAAATCTGAACTTTAGAATCTTTTTCAATAATTTTAGAAAGCTCATTTAAGCTCTTTGCAGGAATTGTAATATTGAAAGAAGAATCACTATTCAAATCAACAACTTTCTTAGCAAGACGATAGCTATCAGTTGCAGTACATTCTAATTTACCACCATTTGCTTTAAAATTAACACCAGTAAGAACAGGACGAGTTTCTTTATCGCTGGTTGCAAATGTTGTTTGATTAATAATTTTAACAAGAAGATCCGCATCTAATTCAAATTGCTGAGATGGCTTAGTAAAATCTAATGTTGGATAATCAGAAGCTCTAACACCATTAATTTCAAATTTAGCATTGTTTCCACTGATTTTTGTCAAAGATCCATCAACGATACGAAGATCAATTTCATCAGCATCAATTTTTCTTACAATTTCAAGAATATATTTAGCTTCAATAACAATGGAACCTGTTTCTGAAATCACTAAATTGATGTCTTCATCATCAGCTGTCAGTGTTTTTTGAATGGAAATATCAGAATCACTTCCTGTAAGGATGATAGAATCTTCTAATACATCAATTTTTACACCAGTCAATGATGGAATTGGTGAATTTGAAGAAATAGCACGTGATACAGTCTGAAGTGAGCTGTAAAACACTTTCTTGGAAATTTTGAAATTCATTGAGGTTCCTCCTGTAGTATTTAATATTTATTCTTTATCATTATTATTAAGAGTGTGGAAATGTGGATAACTATTGAAAACACCCTTAATCTAAGTATATTTTATCACTTTCTAGTGTGGAAATAAAGTGGGAAACTTTGTGGACTCTGTGGATTACTTGGAGCGAATCTGTTTTTCAAGTTCATTTACAGCCTGACGATAGAAAGTATCTTTCTTCATATTTGCTTCTACTTTTCGACAAGCGCTCATGACTGTAGAATGATCTCTTTTTCCAAATTCTTCACCAATTTTGACAAATGGCAGATCAATAATTAATCGGCATAAATACATTGCAATTTGTCTTGCATTGGCAATGTTGCTGGTACGTGATTTTGAAATCAGCTGCTGCTTTGTTAATCCATAATAATCTGCAACAATTCGTTTAATAGTATTAGCAGTTACTTCCTGTCCTTCTGCAGGAGTTTCAACTTGACCTTTAAATGTTTCAATAGCTAGAGACATATCAATATGATCGCGATTAGAAAATTGAATAGCATAGAATAACAAACGCTTGATGCATCCTTCTAAGGAACGTACGTCTTTAGAAAAATTTGATGCAAGATAAGATATTACATCATCATCAATAATGACGTCTTCACTCACTTGATTAGCGATTTTAAGTCTTAAAATTGCGACAGCTGTTTCAAATTCAGGTGAATCCAATCCAACAGATAGGCCCGATGAGAAACGACTGATTAAACGTTCTTCTAAACCTTTGATTTCAGTTGGATGTCGATCAGAAGTAATTACAATCTGTTTGCGATTATTGACTAATTCATTAAAAAGTGAAAAGAATATTTCATGACTTTTTTCTTTTCCTGCAAGAAATTGAATATCATCCATTAAAAGAACATCAATGTCATAAAGTTCTTTTTTTAATTGATCAATGCTTTTATTTTGAATACTGTTTACAACTTTCTCAACAAAATCTAATCCAGAAGTATAATATACTTTCTTATGAGGATCGCTAGTTAACACAAAATTACCAATTGCATTCAATAAATGAGTTTTACCTAAACCACTGTTGCCATAAATAAATAATGGTGTATAGATATTACCAGGATCATAAGCACAGCCTAAAGCCGCTGCATGACATTCACGATTGCTGGCACCAACTACAAAATTATCAAAACGATATTCAGAAAGAATATTATTATAATTCAGTAAATAATTTTGTGTATTTTGAGAAGTATAATCAGAAACAATCTGTTGAACAGGTGCAGATATATTTAATTTTTTGTATTCAGCCTGTGTTAAAACTTCACAAGTGATAGAGTTGCCATCGATACTTTCAAAGAATTCACTAATCATGAGAATCTCTTTCATGATGATTTGTTTAGATACTTCACTGTTTCCAACAATAATAGCTTTAGAATCTGTTAATGATACTAAAGATGAAGTTCTATAAAATGAATCAAGAATTACTTTATCTATTTTTCCAGAATTTTGAATTTCATCGATGACTTTGTTCCATTTTTCGGAATAATAAGTTTCCAATGAAGACATCATCATCAACCTTTCTATTGATTTAATTAATGGTTTGCTATTAAACAATACAACACTTTCCACAGGAAATCTATAAGAAAATCAGAGGTAAAAAAGTTATCCACAGGATAAAATTGAAATAATGCTTTTAAATAGTATGTTTTTTAAAGTTTTCCACAATATCCACATCTTTTATTATGTGGATAAATTGTTGATAACTTTGTTAACATATATTAAATGTGGATAATTGTGGATAAAAATAAATTAACCACATCTTTATTAACATTCTAATGATTAAATATTTCCCAAGAAATAAGGACTATTTAAGTTTTTCAACATATCCACATATTGTGGATAAACTCTATTTGTGGAATGTGGATAGGGTGTGGATAATCATTTTAATTACAACGATGAAATAAATATTTATCAACAATACTTTACATATTTCTATAGATTGTGGATAATTCATAATAAATGGATTAAAATAAGTGTTAGGATGTGATGATAATAATGAAAAAGACATTTGTATTTTTTCTTTTATTTTGCTGTTTTGGATGTACTGCAGAAAATAAAATTCTTTCAACCTCAATAAAAAACATAAATATCATTGAAAAAGCATCAACAATTGAAATAGACATTATTGATTTAGAAAGTTTTGATTCAATTCAAATTTTAGTGAATAAAAATCATTCTCTTCCTGAAGATTATGAACCAAAAGATTTGATTGAACCAAATGTCAGTACAACAAAAAAATTATTTGTTAGAGAAGTATTGCATGATGATTTAATGGAGATGTTTAAAGAAGCAGAGAATGATGGTGCTTATCTTAGTATTTCAAGTGGATATAGATCTTACCAATATCAAAAAACACTTTTCAACAATTATGTAGCACGTGATGGTATTGAAGCAGCCAGTAGATATAGCGCCAGACCAGGACAAAGTGAACACCAGACAGGTTTAGCGCTGGATATTGCAGCAAAAAGTGGAAAATGTACTTTAAGCAGCTGTTTTAAAGAAACAGATGAAGGAAAATGGCTGAATGAAAATGCATGGAAATATGGCTTTATTTTAAGATATCCTGAAGGAAAAGAAGAAATTACGGGATATATGTTTGAACCTTGGCATTTTCGCTATGTTGGGAAGAAAGAAGCAAAAAAAATATTTGAATCAGGATTAACAGTAGAAGAATACTATGATGTAAAATAAAAACTATGTCATTTTGACATAGTTTTTTAATGAATCTGATTAATTTTTCCATTCTTATCTGCAAGAAGAACACTGAAGTTTAATTTATCTTTTAATACTTTAGGATATTCATTCCATTGTCTTCGATAACTGAGTGAGTCATTAAAAGCAATACTATATAGTGCTTCTTCACCAATCATTTCAGAGAGAATGTGATTGATTTTAACAGGAAGTTTTTGCTTTCTTCCTCTTTGGGATCCCTGAACACTGATAATCCATAATTGATCATCTTTTATAGCTCTAAGAAATGAATTTTGTGATTCCACTGTCCACCCTCTTTCTTCTAACCAAAGGGTAATCAATTCTTTTAAATCATCTGTTGTGCGATTGATTTTCATCATTCTTGCACGTTTTTTTTCTTCTTCTGTTTTAGTTGGTCTTCCGCGTTTTTTTGCCGGAAACAAATTGTTTCGATTTTCAAGATGATCAACATAATAACGAACTTTTAAACGACTTCCAAATCCAGTTTGACCCCTTGGAGTGTCAATAATTTCATCGCCTTCAAGCATTAATTTATAAATTGCCTGACAGCATGTTGGCATAGTTGCATGTTCAGGAGAAATAATGTTATGCAAATCACGTGAACTGATTTCAATGTATTGTTTTCCTTCCTGATGGGCTTTAAATTTGATTTCTTGTAAATAATTAATATATTCTTTAATTCCTGGTCCTTTCATGAAACTCACTCTCTTTCTTGTTGAATGTATTGTATGATAGGTGCAGAGTCGAAATGTGTCGAAAAAAGAAATTGTAACAAAAAAGTTTCTCAGCTTTCACAGTGAGAAACTTTAATTTATGGTTATTAGATGATTAATGAACAATTTTTCTTGTCCATGGAAAAATGAAATATAGAATTTGTCCAATGCTGCAAACAACAAAATTACTTAAAACCATAGACAGCCAGATTCCAGTAGGACCTAATGAAGTAAATTGACCAAAAGCCCAAATCATTGGAATTCTACATCCCCATAATCTAAATGTAGAAAGAATCATAGTAATTGAAGTATTCCCTGAACCTTCAAATATAGCACAAATGATTTGATACCATCCCATGAAAAAAGCAGTTCCTACAGCATAATAATTGTATTCTAATGCCATATCAAGAAGCTGATCAGAAGCATTTTTTACAAATAACTGCACACACATTTTAGAAGAAAGAAGTCCAATGATTGTACAGACTACAGCAATTTCACTCATAAGAATCATAGCTTTTTTAAAGCATTCCTTTGCACGATCTGGCTGATCTGCACCAAGACTCTGACCAATGAATGTTGATAATGCAGAACCAATTCCATTCACAGGAATATAGAATAGAGATGAAATACGATTGCCAATACCATATGCTGACATGGCAATTGATCCATAGGCCACAATATTTTTTGACATCATTACAAATCCAAACGAACTGAGAAATTGTCCTAATGAGGCTGGAATTGCTACCTTGACAATGCTGATCATTGTAGAAAATGAAAATCTATGTTTTTTAAATGAAATGGAAGTATAGTCTTTATCATGTAAGAGAATATAAATAGCTATTGGAGAAACAAGTGCTTTAGAAACAGTTGTTGCCAAAGCTGCTCCAAAGATACCTAAGTCAAAAGTAAAAATAAATAATGGATCTAAAATGACATTCAATATTGCAGAAATTGTATTGAGTTTTACACCAGTTTTTGAATCACCGTTGCTTTGTCGAATACACTGAAAAATTGACAATAAAAATAAAAATAGAAAGTCAAGACTGATACCAAGCAAATAATAATAAGCATCCTGATAAATATCTTGAGGAGTATCCAGCCAATTCAAAATAGGTTTTGCAAAAGCAATGCAGATAATGCCAATCAGTACACCAAGAAACATACATAAAGTAACTAAGTGAGTAGCAATATTATCAGCTTTTTCATAGTTTCTTTCACCAATGGATCGGGAAATCATGGCAATTCCAGCCGCACATAATCCTGTTGCAAAAGCTGTACCACATCCCATAATAGGAGAAATTAAAGATACTGCCCCAACTTGAAGTTCACCAATTTGACCAACAAAATATGTATCAACAATACTGTAAAAAGTATTAATCAAGTTTAAAAACATCAATGGAATAGACAAATGTAGAAGACCTTTGACTATATTACCATGAAGTAAATCATCTCGAGTAATACCACGCATACAATCACCTTCTTAAATACATTATGAAACAGAGAAGATAAAGATTCAATAATACAAAAAGATTCTATTTTAAGTTAATGAATAAATAGAATCTTAAAATGTAAAATTTTCAGCATTATAAACTACATCATGTTGATTGAAGAGATAAAATAATCTCATCAGCTAATTGCTGAATTTGATTTAATGTGTTTGAATCAATGACAGAAGTAATTTGAACAGTAGAATTAGTATAGTGTATGTTTTTACACATTGAAAGAATATTTTTCATTGACTTTATAGACATTGGGGACCAGGTACTATTCTCAATCAATGAAATTGTATGATTTGAAAAATTTCGATCTGTCAAATGATGAAGAAAATTTTTCATAGCCGCAGAACAAGTTCCGTTATATGTTGGAGAAGCAAGAATTAAGTGACTGTTTTTAAAAGACTCTGATACTGCATAAGATAAGTCATCACGAACTAGATCAATGAATGAAATATTTTGTATCCCTTTCTTTTGAAGATAGTTTTTTAATAAAAGAACAGCTTGTTTTGTGTTTCCATAAAAAGATGTATAGGTTATGGTAACTCCACTTTGTTCAGGCTGATATGAAGACCATTTATCATAAAGATGAACATAATAGGAAAGTTGAGTTTCTAAAATAGGACCATGCAAAGGACAAATCATTTGTATTTCAACAGTAGATAATTGATTTAAAATTTGCTGAACTTGAACTCCATATTTTCCTACAATATTGAAATAATAACGTCTAGCTTCATTTTTCCAGTTATCTAATGAAGAAGTACATCCAAATGAACCAAAAGCATCGGCAGAAAATAAAATTTGTTGAGTTGATTCATAACTCATCATAACTTCAGGCCAATGAACAAAAGGAGCACAAAAAAAATGCAAACAATGGTTTCCTAAATTGAGATTATTTTGATTTTTTAAAATGAGTCGGCGATTTGAAAAATCTGTATGAAACATGTTTTTCATCATTGTAAAAGCTAATTGAGAGGCTGCAATCGTACATTCTGGATAGAGATTCATAAAATGCATGATACTTCCAGAATGATCAGGTTCCATATGTTGAATAATCAGATAATCAGGTTTTTTGTCACCGATTAATTTTTTGATATGAGACAGCCATTCATTAGAAAAAGAAATTTCAACTGAATCGATGACTGTTATTTTTTCATCTAGGATGAGATAAGAATGGTAAGACATACCATCAGGAACAGGAAATTGACCTTCAAATAAATCAATTTGAGTATCGTGAACACCTATCTGATAAATACTTTGTGTTATCTGCATTGTTTCACCTCAGCATTATTGTGGGATAAATGTAGATATTCAGACATATTTATTCATCAAAGTAATAGAGGAAATAAAAGGAAAAGTAAGATTAGTGCAATTCATAAATTTTACTAATTTTATCAGCAGAATGAAGAAAGAAAACAATTACTTTGTTTGATACATCCATCCTTCATCATTGTGATAAATCATTTGTTTAGTCATGCCGCCATCAATACAGATATTTTCTCCGTTGATAAAGCTTGTCTGATCTGAACATAGAAATAGAACCATATTTGCGATATCTAATGGATTTCCTACTCTTCCTGATGGATGCTGAAAAGCATCTGCTCCAGTCCACTCAAATCCTTGAGTATCGATCCACCCGGGTGATATTGAATTGACACGAACACGATGAGAAAGCGAAACAGCTAAAGCATGAGTTAATGCATGAATGCCGCCTTTTGCAGCTGTATAGCTCTCAGTTTCTCTTTGACTCATCCTATCCCTGCTAGATGAAATATTGATGATGCTTGCACCTTCACGAAAATGATTCATGAAAAGCTTGCTTAAATAAAATGCAGCAGTTACACCAGTATTCAAAGCATAACAAAATTCTTCATAAGAGCAATCCGTAATTCCCTTAGAAAGAGGTGCAGCATTGTTGATTAGAATATCTACATATCCATAATCTGAAAGAACTTTTTGAGCAAAATCTTCAAGTATCTCTTTCTTTGAAATATCACCCACATAGTAATCATTGTCTTGAATGTCAATGATGCAGACAGATGCTCCTTCTTTTTTAAATTCTTGAGCGATGCATTTTCCAATTCCCTGTGCTGCTCCTGTGATGACAACCACTTTGTTTAAAAATCTTTTCATAAAACACCTTTCTTAAACTTTTGATAATGATTATTGTTTTTATAAATATCAAATTAATCTTTCTTTAAACGCATCAAGAATAATAGATACCATTCCAAGCTGAACCTCAGAATTTCTAGTATCAAAGCGATAAGAACGACCTATTTTTCCATCATTTTCATTCCAGTAGGAATAATGAAAGGTACCTTTTTCATCACAATATTCTAGTAACGTTACTTGAAATCCAGCTTGTAAAAACACTTCACAAAATGTTTTATAATCATAGACAACCTTGTGAGAATATGCAGGGTGATTGGGATCACCATTCCCTCCGACTTTAACCATGTTTTGATACCAGTCATTTCTGAAATTTGCATCAGGAACTGCAACACGCAGATAGCCTCCATCTTTCAGAAATTCGTAACAATGTTTAGCAGCTTGAATTCCCTCATCAATGGTCATATGCTCCCATACATGTTCAGCTAAGAAAGCATCAGCTTTTTCATCATGAAACATCTTTTCAAAATCAGAACGATTCAATAAATTGAGTTCATCTTCTTGTGTTGAAATCCAGCCATCATAAGTAGTTTTTCCTGCACCTAAAATTACTTTCATTATTCATCACCAATTTTATCTTATCATAAACAACAATTGAAAAGACAGCCTTTTCAGCTGCCTAATTTAAAGGACTATAACCTGTTTGTTCGATAATGTATTGACCATCTTCCGAAAGCAGAAAATCTAGGACATTCTGTACATTGGGATGATCATTACCTTTGACAGTGATGCAGTAGAGCGAAGTAGTAATAGGATAAGTGCCATTTTGAATTGATTGATTAGAAGGATAAACGTCGTTTATTTTCAGCATTTTAACATTGTCTACTTCATTCAATCCTTCTAAAAAATAACGGAATGAATAACCGATTGCCCCTGCTTCATTTTCATATTCAGCTACTTTGGTAATAATACCCATCATGGCAGATTCCATTTCAAAAGTCATTGGTTCTTTAAGAGAAATATCACCCATGAAGTGAACCATCATGGATTGGCTGCCAGAACGTTCAGGTCTTTGGAATGCAACTATCTTTTCATTCTTTCCACCGAGTTCTTTCCAATTCGTGATGGAACCATGATAAATAGAACGAATTTGATTCTCTGTTAAAGAATCAACAGGATTATCTTCTTCTACAAAGAAAACAAAGGCTTCTTTCCCAATTGGTGTATAAACTAATTCAACGTTATGTTCTTTTGCATATTCTAATTGAGAAGCAGATGGCTTTGCACCAAAGAACATGTCTACATCCCCGTTGACCAATCGTTCAAAACCAACAGCGGTATTATAGAAGGTAACAATGGTTCCATTTTCATTTGTACCATATTTAATATCTTCACTAGTGTTTTTAAATTTAAGTTCAATCTGATCAATATTTCGATAAATATTCTTAGCGACTGCAGCATATACTGGATAGCAGGCTTCAGCTCCATCAAGAATTGGCATATCTTTTGGGTTGTCTATAATCAATGAAGGCTCATGATCAAGCATTACTAGCTTATTGCTGTCACTATAGACAGTATAATCACTTAAATCTGTACTAGAAAATCCTCCCATATAAGAGAAGTCATGATTTTGATCTCTATATTTATAATTTGGAGAATTAAAATAAGTTAACAAACATATTCCAGCACAGCCAAGGCAAACAAATGAAGATAAGCTTAATATCCATTCTTTTTTTATTAAAATGTATAGAGTAAAAGAGCAAAAAAGCATCGAGCCAATGACAATGATGGCATAATAGCTGCCATATAATAAAAGAAAAACCAAAAGAGGAAATAAAGGAAAAATCAGCACAATAGGAAGAATGAGGGTACTTCCTAATAAAGAGGCTTTTTCAACAAAGAAAACAATACTAAATAGTATAAAAACAAGAGCAAGATATCCTGCTTTCAGCTTATTGTAGATAGGATTGAAACGTTTTCTTTTGCTGAACCATACAGAGTAGACCAAATCTGCAAGAGCACCAGAAACACCAAAATAGATAAGTGATAGAGTCATATTATAAGGAATTGATATCACTGAATCAATCATAGGCAAGATAAATAACATCATTGCAAGGGATACAAGTCCTGCAAGAAAATATCCAAGAAACATGAAGAAGCATGTTGAGGCAATACCATATTGTTTATGTTCCATAAGTGTTCCTCCTTTTTTCTAGCTTTATCATAGCATAAAGAAAGAAAAACAAAATAAAGTTATTCTAAAGAAACCAAAAAGACAGCCATTTGGCTGTCTTGAATCTTTGTATATAAATCGATGAGTGCTTTCCTTAGCTCATGTACTTTCATTGCTGTGTACCTCATCGAAGACTCAGTTAATATATCATCTGAAAATCCTTTTGTAAAGCACTTTTTTAACAATTTTTACCTGTAATCGGTTACATTAAAAAATTATTTTATTTTCACGATCAAAAGAGTTATTTTATGTTTGGAAAACATCTACTTTAAAATATTCCGAGCATAAGCTTCATAGAGTTCTGAGGCCATAAGAACAGCCTTTTCATTGATATTAAACTGAGGATGATGAAGAGGATAAGATGTATTTGTACCTTCACCATCAGAAGATCCTACCCAGACATACATCCCTTTGGTATCAGTTAAAAATTCTGCAAAGTCGTCTCCTAGCATGACCTTACTATAATTGTGTTCAGAGATAGAAGGACCAAATAGTTCAATGGCAGTTTCTTCTACTTCTTTTGCAGCCTCAGCATCATTGATCAAAGGAAGGGTGTATTCAATGATTTCAACTTCTGTCTCCGCATTGTAAGCCATTGCGATTCCTTCAGAGATTTTTTTAATGTTACTATTAAGTTGTTCACGAACTGCTTGACTAAATGCTCTGGTTGTTCCTTCAATAACACAGGTATCTGGAATGATATTATAAGCAGTACCAGAATGAATGCTGCAAACACTGACAACGCCTGTTTCAATTGGATTGATTTGGCGAGATAAGATGGATTGAAGATTGACGACAATTTGTGTTCCGATATAGAGTGCATCTACTGCATGATGCGGAGTAGCAGCATGAGCACTTTTTCCATGTACACGAATAGTAAATTTATCACAGCTGGCAGAACATTCGCCACTTCTCAGTGACATTTTTCCGACAGGCAAAGAACTGCACATATGCACTGCAAGTATACGATCCATGTTGCTGACTACCCCGGATTGAACAAACTCTTTTGCTCCCTGACAGATTTCTTCAGCATGCTGAAAAATAAATTTTACAGTGCCATTAAGTGTTTCTCTATTTTTAGAAAGTCGCTTGGCAGCACTTAAAAGTGCTGCAGCATGTGCATCATGACCACAGGCATGCATTACGCCTTTATTCACACTTGCATAGTCAAGATTTGTTGCTTCAAGAATTGGCAATGCATCAAAATCAGCTCTAAGGCCAATAGTTTTAGCTGTATTTATGTCTGTAATATGTGACAACTCAGCATAAATACCTGTTTTTCCAATACGTTTTACAGAAAGACCACATTTTTGAAGTTTATTTTCAATGAATGAAGCAGTTCTTGTTTCCTGCATGGAGCATTCAGGATTCTGATGAAAGAATCTTCTCAGTTGGATGAGTTCATCTTGTTCGTGTTTTGTTAAAGTCATGAAAATCACCTCTGTCATTCATATTATAACAGAAAAGAACCTGCCTAAGACAGGTTCCCTCAGTTATTCGCTTAATCTGCTATAATTCTCCATTATCCATTCTATGATTTCAGGCTCAACTATTTCAGAGTTTATTCTTTCTTGAAGAGTAATATATATTTCTTTTGTTTCTAAAAGGATTCGATAGTATTTGTAGTTCTCTTCTTCGCTGTAAGACAGAGAAGATTTGTCAGTTTTTTCTAATAATTCCCAATTTTTATCAAATCGAACAGGATTGTATTTATCTGTTTCAATGAGTTGAATCTGTGAAGCTAAAGAATTGTTGTGAAAAAGATAGGTAGTAATAAAGGTTTGAACTGCATTTCGATTGTACAGAGCTAAAACAGGAATAAATGTATCTGTTGTAATCAAATAGTTTGTACCTTGAGCATTTTTAGGAAGCTGAAAACTATGATGAGGTTCTTCAATAAAAAGACCTTGCTGAACTGATACAGTTTGATATTCAGCATTCTTTTCGTAAAAACAAGTGATTCTCTGATTTCGATAAAAAAGAAGACTACCAATGCAAAATAAACATGCAATAAAATTATTGTTATTTTTTTCATCATTTTCACTCCTTCAATTACACTATAGCAAAGAAAAACCATGAAATAAAGAATCACTTCATGGTCTTGGTTTTAATTTGAAACTCACTCAGCAAAGCTGCTCCTAAAATAAGAATCATACCAATGATTTCATTGAAGGGGATATTTTCTTGTAAGAAAATTGCAGAAAACAGAATAGCTGACATTGGATCAATGTAACTGTAAACAGCAATCGTTTCAGTCTTCAGACCTTTGATGGAATGGAAATAAAGTGCATATGCAACACCTGTATGCACAATTCCAGTAATGAACAGAAGCAAAAGTACAGTTCCATTTAATTCTAAGGAGGTCAGGTTTTCAATCATGAAAGTATATGGAAACAACACCAATGCAGAAGTACCAAGCTGCAGAACAGTTCTGTCAAAAGCTTCAATATCAGTAAGTTTCTTGTTGATTAAAATGACCGAAGCATAAAGGATGGCTGCTGATAAACCAAAAACAACACCTTTCATTTCTTGGAAACCGGTAAAAGCTGTATCAAAAATTCCTGACACAAGAAGTATGCCTGCAAGGGCAGCTAAAGAACAGATCACTTTCTTTTTTGTCAGTGGTTCCTGAAAAAGAACCGGGGCGGCTAGAATAACAAAGATAGGAGCCATATAGTAACAAACCGTTGAAACAGCAACAGATGTATAATTATAAGATTCAAACAGAAGAATCCAGTTAAATCCCATAAGTGTTCCTGAAATAATCAGAGGAAGCAGATTCTTTTTGATTTTAGTCCAAGAAAGTTTTTGATGAGTCATTTTCAAAAAAATCAAAAGAAAAAGTGTACCAATGAAACCTCTGGAAGCAGCAATCAAACTAGATGGAAAAGGAATGGATCTTCTGAATAGACCTATGGTTCCAAATATCAACATAGCTGCAAGAAATTCAAGTTTTGATTTATTCATACATATCAGACTCTTTTCTATCTAAATAATAATACAAAAGATCAACAGGCTTGTTTTCATCCACATACCAAAAAGCTTTGTGTTTTCTTCCTTCAAAGGTAAAGCCAAGTTTTTGAATCATGGAAAGAGAAGCGGTATTTTTTTCACACGCCCCTAAAAGAATTAAATCCAATTTGCCTTCTTTCATCAAAAAACGAATCATAGCAGATACAGCTTCTTGTGCATAACCTTTTCTTCTTTGAGATGGATTGATTAAATAACCAATTTCCATGGCTTCAACTTGGCGGTCATTAACTGGCATTAGATGAAGCATGCCAATAGCTTGGTTCGACGTTTTAAGTGCAATAACAAATCGATGAGGATCTTGAATAAACTCATCTATGGAAGCAATATATGTTTCATCCAGAGAAGATTCTGGATCATAACCGCCATCCATGGCACAAGTTTCTTTATCACTCATGGACTCAAACAAATGCTCAGCATCTCCCTTTTGAAAATGTCTAAGTATTAGACGTTCTGTTTCAAGGCAAAGATGTGGAATAAGTGCATTTCGTGCCATGTAAAAAAGAGCTGCATCGATATCAGGATATTTTGATGGATTGATGTAAAGCTTCAAAACATTATCTTTGAACTCTGTAGTAAAACTTTGAGAATCTGAGCAGTCTAAAAGATGAAGTTCAGAGTGTATACCATATTGAATTAAAAAGTCAGTAACTATATGTTTCATAAAGGATCTTCTTTCTAAGATGAATACATTATAACAGGAATTTTTAGAAAAGAACGATAGAATGGTATCAACGAAAAAGAGCACCCAAATATTAATGCCTAGACATTGAAATGAGTACTCTAATTCTTTTGATAAAATTTATTTTATGATGTATATTCATTGCGAAAGTAAAATTTAAACAATGAATAAATAATTGATAACGAGAATAATGTTACATAAAGCTTTGTGCAGATTTATAACCATAGATTTCTTTGGTTTCTGTTACTGCACGATTAATTGCTTTTGCCATGACATGTGCAGCAAGCGTTCCTACAACATCTGCGTTAGATTTGATTTTTCCTGTACACAGTGCATAAACACTATCTCCATCCATGGATGTGTTGATTGGTCGAATGGTACGAGCCATGCCATTGGATGCCATTTCCGCTACTTTGTTCATCTCAGCTTTGCTTAGATTTGCATTGGTAATGATTGCTGCAATGGTGGTATTAAGACTGAACATGGACATCATCTGAAGAAGTTTTACAGCTTCTGTTTCACTGTTCAGCATTTTTTCTTTTTTCTTATCCAATAAGCCTGCAAGCTGCTTGTTGGAATCCATTTCGTAGACATCTCCAATTGCATTGACGACAACAATGGCACCTACTTGAAGTGCTCCAGCCTGAACTGCATAGCAGCCAAGTCCTGACTTCATTGCATGATCATTACCATGCATTTTACCAACAGTAGCTCCCATACCGCCACCAACATTACCGTTTCGTTCAACGTTTTTTTCAGCATCCACACAGGCAGCATAACCCATATCAGCATCAGGACGAACAGAACCATCAACACAGCCTAAATCAAAAATGCAGGATCCAACAACAATAGGAACAATTGAATTTCCAACTTTAACACCTTTTCCTTGTCGTTCTAGATATTTCATGATGCCCCCTGCACAATCCAACCCATAGGCACTTCCTCCACTGAGGAAAACTGCATTGACACCATCATTGGATTTAAGAGGATTTAA
Organism: Erysipelotrichaceae bacterium; assembly: GCA_017397025.1. Classification (GTDB taxonomy): domain Bacteria; phylum Bacillota_I; class Bacilli_A; order Erysipelotrichales; family Erysipelotrichaceae; genus RGIG1896. The sequence goes on from JAFQKG010000178.1 coordinate 21,339, forward strand.
CAGTTCAGTTTCTCTGCTGGCTGGACCTCCCCCTCTTACATCAACACCGCAGACTGCTTTTTTATCACAAAGAATGACACTGACACCTGTGGCATGTTCCTCATCTTGAGCATGTCCTATTTTAATCCCTTTGATGTCGTTCAGACTGATTTCTTTCCATTCACTCACACTAATCACTCACTTTCTATGCGTTTATTATATCATCATTGAAGTGCAACTGATATGATTTTGTGAGAATGGAAAGTGTGCTAAAATGATATCAAAAGGAGGATGTATTATGCTGGAAGAAATAAAGCAGCAAATAAAGAACTGCAGAGATTGTGAAAGTATTTTTGGCTTTGAGCCTCATCCTGTATTTTGGGGACATGAAGATTCAAAAATTGTTCAAATTAGTCAGGCTCCTTCTTTAAAGGTTCATCAAAGCGGAAAACCTTTTACTGATATGAGCGGAAAAACATTGAAGCAGGAGTGGTATCAGATTAGTGATGAGGATTTTTATAATCTGGATAATTTTTATATTGGGGCAATGGCTCACTGTTACCCAGGAAAAGATAAAAATGGAAATGACCGAAAACCACCAAAGCGGTGTTTTCAGAAATGGGTGCACCAGGAAGTAAAGTTGATTCACAATGAAATCTATATTATCATTGGTGCATCTGCAGCAAAAGAATTTTTTCCTAAATCGTCATTTGAACAGCTCGTATTTGAAAATCAAGTATGGAACAATAAATTAACGTTTGTATTACCGCATCCATCCCCATTAAATCGCAGGTGGCTTAAAAATCATCCTGAATTTACTGAAAAAAGACTCCCAGAAATAAGAGAGACCCTTCATCAGATTATTAGAAAGAGAGATAATTAAATTGAAAGATAAAAAAATATTTATTATTGGAAGCGTCCTGATTTGTTCCATTGTTATGAGTGGAATTGATGCATTTATAGAAATCAACTATCTCTATCGCTCAATTTTAAAAATGATTCTGTTTTTGTTTTTTCCTTTCTGTTATTTTTTAGTGAATAAAGAGGAAGCAAAAAAAATGAAACAGCTTTTCATATTAGATAAAAAGAATCTTTTGTTTTCTTTTGGTCTTGGAGCTTTTGTATATTTTGTTATTATGTCAGCCTATTTCATTTTTAGAAATATGATTGATTTAAATACAATTCAAAATGCACTTTTGTCCAATGTTGGAGTCAGTGCAGAAAATTTTCTTTTTGTGGCGCTTTATATTTCTTTCATCAATTCATTTTTAGAAGAATTCTTTTTTAGAGGATATGCGTTCATTTTGTTGAAGGATCATGTAAAACCTAGCTTTGCCTATTTGTTTAGTGCATCATTGTTTGCGTTCTATCATGTTGGAATGACAATCTCTTGGTTTCATCCAGTGATTTATGTGCTGGCAATGCTAGGACTTTTGTTAGGAGGAATGATTTTTAACGCATTAAATGATCGTTTTGGAACGATTTATTCATCGTGGATAGTGCACATGTTCGCAAATTTCGCTATTAATACAGTTGGGTTTATATTGTTCGGTATTTTGTAAAAAGGTATTTGAGTTTGTATTCAATAATTCTTTGTTGCTGAGATGGTAAAAGCAAATGTATTTGCAATGGTCAGAAAAATGGACGTTTAGAATGCAGGTGTAAATAGTGATAAACTGCGAATAGCTTGACAAGAATTACAGTCCGGGAATATAATGCGAAATATGGAACATAAACCATGGAGGTTCTATGGAATCACAAGCGTCAAATCACATTAAGACACCAAAAGAATTATATAAAGAAAGCAAGAAATTTACGATTCCAAATCTATTGACATGCATGAGAATTGTGATGATACCCCTTTTTATCTGGCTGTACAGCGGAACACAGCAGTATGAACTGGCTGCACTTGTGCTGTTGATTTCTGGATTGACAGACATCTTGGATGGATTTGTCGCAAGAAAGTTCAATATGATCAGTGACTTGGGAAAATTTCTAGACCCAGTAGCAGACAAATTGACTCAAGCAGCGATTCTGGTTTGTCTATCTGTAAGATATCCTCTTATGCTTGGGATTTTCGCTCTAATGTTCGTTAAAGAAATCTATGCTTTTTATTCAGGACTTCAGGTTGTCAAGAAAACTGGTATAGTTTTAGGAGCACAATGGCATGGCAAAGCGGCAACAGTATTACTGTATACAATGCTTCTGCTTCATGCATTCTGGTTTGATATTCCAGCAGCAGTTTCTTTTTTGTTAATGGGGGCTTGCATTACGATGCTGATTCTTTCTGGAATTCTATATCATATTCGTAATATTAGTTTTATACAAAGTAAAACCACTGATTTATAGTCAGTGGTTTTAAAACGCTTTAATAAAGATAGAAATTAATGTTTCTAAGAATGATAATCATTTAATTATGCAGTAAGTTCATCCAAGCGAATGATTTTTGTGCTGACTTCTTCAGCAAAATGCTCATCATGAGTCACAATAAGAATACCTATTTCTTTTTTTGACAATTCTTTGATCATTGCAGCGACTTTTCGAGCAGATTCAGCATCCAATGCCGAAGTAGGTTCATCGAAACATAAGATTTTAGGATCCAGCATGCAGGCTCTAACAATGGCAGCACGCTGTTTTTGTCCTCCAGAAAGAGTATTTGGATAACTGTTCTTTTCTTCTAGAATCTGCATTTCTTGAAGCAGGCTTTCAGCCTTTTGAATAGCCTCTTTCTTACTCATAAGCTGATGATAGACAGGAGCGTTGATGCAGTTTTCAAGTATCGTCCAGTGAGGAAAAAGGTTGTAGTTCTGAAAGACAAGGCCAACCGCTTTTTGGAAAGCTTTGTCTTTTTTTTGTCCGGTTGAAAGTGTCAGGCCATTCAGCTGAATTGTGCCAGAATCAATGGTTTCAAGCTGATTTAAACAGCGTAAAAGTGTAGTTTTTCCCATACCGGATTTCCCCATCAGACAAACAATTTCATGATCATCCATACAGAAGGAGACATTGTTGAGAACTTTCTTTTTCCCAAAAGATTTTGATAAGTTTTTAATTATCAGCATAAATTATTCCCCCTGTACAGGATCCATCTTCTTTTCTGTTTTTTTCAGAAGAAATTCAGCTGTTGTAGTAAGCATTAGATAAATGATGCCTACATAGATGAATGGAACTGCAGTTCCATAAGTGTTGACTGCGCTGCGACCAGCTTTTAAAAGTTCAGAAGCACCAAGAACAGTAATTAAACTCGTATCTTTGATCAGTGTCAGAACTTCATTTCCAATCGATGGAAAACATGCCTGTAAGGCCTGAGGAAGAATAACTCGAACATAGGAAGCAAAACGCGAATAGCCTAATACCTGGCAAGCTTCCAGCTGACCGGAATCAACAGAATTGATGCCGCCTCGCAGGATTTCCATGAAATAAGCAGTGTAGTTTAGAACAAAAGCTAGGTAAATGGATGTTTCTCTATCAAGTGTGACTCCCATATAAGGAAGTCCAAAAAAGACAAACATCATCTGTAGAAGAAGTGGAGTTCCTCTTTCAATCATGATAAAGAGTTGAAAGAACAGATTGATAATTTTTATTCTTGCTGCTTGAATGCTTGCGAGCAGGATTGCCAGTGGCAATGACACTGCAAATGTTATTGCAAACACTTGCAGTGTTACCAAAGTTCCTTCAAACAGCGGCAGTATCAGTTTTCCAATTAGCATGATTTATTCCGCAAACCATTTTTGATAGAGAGTATCGTAGCTTCCGTCGCTTTTTGCATCTTTTAGAGCAGTGTTGAGTTTTTCAAGAAGTTCAGTATCTGATTTTCGAACACCGATACCATATTCTTCTTCACCAAAATTGTCCTCGAGTACACGGTATTTTTCAGCACCGCGCTGTTTCATCACATAGCGTGCCAGAACTTCATCACAGACAATTGCGTTTGATCTTCCTGCTTCTAAATCCATAAAACAGTCGATGTTGGTATCAAATTCAACAGGAGCACCGTCTTTCAAAGAGGCTGCAAGATCAGCTTCTTTAAGCACAGCTTCCAAAGCACTCGATTCTTTCTGCACTGAAAGAGACTTTCCAGCAAGATCAGCTTTATAATTGATGTCTGAATCTGCAAGAACAACGATAATCTGTCTGTTTTCAAGATAAGGTGTTGTAAAATTGACTTGTTCTTTTCGTTTGTCAGTAATAGTATATCCATTCCAGATGAGGTCAATGTTGTTTGAGTTTAATTCAGTTTCTTTCATAGCCCAGTCAATTGGCTGAAATACAATTTCAATACCGATTTTTTCTGCAATCATTGTAGCTAAGTCAATATCAAAGCCAACAAGTTCATTGTTTTCATCTCTGAATCCCATTGGTGCAAAAGTGTCGTCAACGCCAATGATGAGTTTTTCGTTAGAGTCCGTGTTAGATGATGTTCCACATCCTGCCAGTACAAACAAAAGTACTAGTGCTGCTGTAAGTAGTTTTTTCATAATGAGTTCCTCTCTTCCATCTGTGATATAAATTCAGCAATGAAAGTCAGGACCACGGACTGTTTTTCTCGGCCGTAAAAAACAAAAACTCCCGTCCAATAAGGACGAGAGTACTCTTTCGTGGTTCCACCTTAATTCATCAGTACCTCACGATACTGACCTCTTCGGGTACTAACATACCCTAGTTCTATAACGGGAACACCCGGTTCAACCTACTGTTTCTTCAGCGAACTGCTCCAAGAGGTGTTTCAATGCAGCCTTCACTTCCCTTTTCACCACCCAGGGACTCTCTACGCATCTTTCTGCATCTACTCTTCTTTTCTTTGCATTTATATCAGCAACTACACAATAACTCTGTTACAGAAAAATGTCAATACATTTTCTGAAAGCGATTACAAATTATTTGGTTTGCGGATTAAAACATGTTTGTAGAGCTTTTTGAAATCGCTTTTCAAATTTACATGCAGCTTGTCTGCTTACTTTTTTCCATGGCATCAGCATATCAAAGGCGTGAAAACAGTTTGGATAAATATCCACTTCAGCATCGACACCTGCAAGTTTCAAGTTTTCAACATAGGTGAGTGTTTCGCAGTAAAAAGGTTCAATGTCCCCCACAAAGGTATAACAAGGAGGCAAATTTCTATAATCAGTTTCTCGTGCAGGAGCAGCGTAGGAAGGAATTTCATCTTTGAGGTTTTTTAGATATTTGTTCCAGGCGAAGTGATTGCGTTTTGTGTTCCACACTGGGGCATGGTTGTTTCTGGAGGATTCTGTATCACGATCATCAATCATAGGGTACAGCGGGAACTGTGCAGCAATGTTGACTTGTTTTTGATCTCTGGCATAAAGGCATAGAGCTGCAGTTAATCCTCCTCCAGCACTCTCTCCTCCTACCATCAACTGATCAGATCGAATGTTAAGTTCATCTGCATGTTCTTTCATATAGAGTAGTGCTTCATAACAATCCAAGAGCGGATAAGGATAAGGTGCTTCGTGACTCAGACGATATTCGGGGGAAATAACAGTAATGCCAAATTGATCAACAAGATTTTTAGCACGAGACATGTACACCATCGATGCCATCCCAGTTATATACCCTCCTCCATGGATCCATAGAAGTCCTGCTCCTTTTTCTTTTCTTTTTGAGGGTTTCAGAATTAGAAGTTTCATTGTCCCGCCTGGAATTTTAATGAATGCTTTGGATTTTTTCATGATTTATCCTTTCGTGTTTTTACATAATCGTATTTTTTCTAAATCTTTCTTGTCTATCCATTCTTCGGTATAGCCACATTCACAACATATATATCGATTAATTTTCACAAGTTCCCATACAGGATTGCCTAAAGCGATGCTATTAGAATAAGATTTTGAGCTTGTGTTATCGTTTCCTGAATATCTTACAAGATTTGCACTATGACATTTTGGGCATTGTTTAGATTGCTTCATATCCAATTCCTCCTAAGTGAATGTAAATGTATTATATCAAAGCTGATGCTTCAAAAAGTGATTTGTTGATGAAAATGTTTTATACTTATTTCAGGGTGTGATGGTATGAATATACGACAAGAAGAATTTGAGGTACTGGCACTGGCAGCAGTAAGTGAAATTCCATATGGCAAAGTAGCTACTTATTCACAGATTGCAGAATTGATAGGATATCCTAAACATGCACGTCATGTGGGAAGAGCTTGTGCAAATAGCTGGTATTATGGAAATTATCCATGTCATCGTGTTGTAAATGCTCAGGGAAGGCTTGTCAGAGGATGGGATGAACAGAAAACACTTCTTGAAGAAGAAGGTATCCTTTTGAATAAGAATGGCTGTGTGGATTTAAAAAAGTTTCAGTGGAAAACAAGTTAAGCTTCAAGCAGTATTCGCAGATGTTCAAATAAAGAGTTTAAGGAATTATATTCGTTGTAGTTTAAAATGATATTTTGATGAGGTGGGTAATTTATTGTACATGAATGCACGCTAAAAACAATCTCACAATTCAAAGAGTTCAATGTTGAATGAACTTTTATCAGAATGGGCTCCTCTTCAAAAAAATCTAGATGAAACTGTATTTTCTTCATTCCCCAGAAGCGTAAGACTTCTTTCATGTGAATGGTTGTATAAAAATTCAGCAGCTCATCAAAGAAAGAAAAAGATTCAATCGTATTGAGGTATTTTTTAACTTTAGCTTTTGTAAACATATAAACCTCCATGGCAACATGATTGTACTACTATTTTAACACGAAGAAAGCTAGAAATAGTCTTTTCTTGTTTTTGAAGGTTTTGTTTTGAAAAAAAGAGCTTTTATGATAACATTAAAATGATGTTTAGGAGAAATTACTTATGGGAATTGTTGTTATTGGTGCAGCATTTGTGGACATCAAAGGATTTCCACATAACATTTACATTCCAGAAGGAAGGAATGTAGGTAGAATTGAATATATTCATGGCGGTGTAGCCAGAAATGTAGTTGAAGACATCGCGAATGTTGAGCTTCGTCCTACATATGTTGGGATTGTAGATGATACTCCCCTTGGGGATGCAGTTTTACAAAAATTAAAAAATCATAAAATCAATACAGATTATGTACTGACGATTCCGGATGGCATGGGAACATGGCTGGCTGTTTTTGACAACAATGGAGATGTTGCTGGATCAATTTCAAAAAGACCTAATATGCTTCCAGTTGTTGAACTTCTTGAAAGAAAGGGCGATGAAATCATTTCTCAGGCGGATTCTGTAGTCTTGGAATGTGATTTGAATAAGGCATTGGTCAAGAAAGTGATTGAACTATGTCAGAAGTATCACAAAAAACTGTTTGCATTGGTTTCTAATATGTCCATTGCTGCAGAAAGAAGAGATCTGCTCAAATATTATGACTGCTTTATCTGTAATCAGCAGGAAGCAGGACTTTTGTTTGCGGATGATTATAGTGAATACACACCTGAACAGATGTGTGAAGTACTTGATAAAAAAGTACATGCAGCACATATCCCTGCAATGGTTGTGACAATGGGGGCTCAGGGTGCTGTGTACTCAAATCTTCAGGGTGATAAAGGCATCTGTGCAGCACGCAAAGTACATGTGAAAGATACAACTGGAGCTGGTGATGCATTCTGTGCAGGGGTTTCAATCGGATTAACCTATGGCAAGACGATGCCGGAAGCCATTGAAATTGGTTCTTATCTGGCAGCATCTGTAATTACATCATCTGAAAATGTTTGTCCTCGTTTTATGCCAAAGGAAATCGGCTTGGACATTGAAGTGAAAGACTAAAAAAGTCATCGCAAAGCGATGGCTTTTTTATGGGGTGTTTGCTGTTTTTTGACGAAATACGGATGTGCAAAAAATAGTATATGTTTGTATTTAGAAATAGAATCAAATAAGAAATATATTTGATTGAATCATGTTTTTTCGTCATAGATAAGCCATTTAACAGCATCACAGGACAATCGATGCAATTAACGTTTTTCTTGAAACACTTCATTCTTTGTCATACAATAATGAAATGTAAAAAGGAAGTCTAAGTGTATGAACTATACTGTCAATAACTATCAGTCTGTTTTGAATGTCAGAGAAACTCAAGATGCTATCAAATTGATAAGAGATAAGTTTCAAAAAGAATTAGGTTTGCAGCTAAATCTTGAAAGAATCAGTGCACCGCTTTTTGTTGAGAAAAGTTCAGGATTAAATGATGATTTAAATGGAGTTGAACGCCCTGTCAGCTTTGATATGAAAGATTTTAAAGAAGACCCTATTGAGGTTGTCCATTCTTTAGCCAAATGGAAACGAACGGCTTTAAAAAAATATGGTTTTGAAGCACATGAAGGTCTATATACCAACATGAATGCAATTCGAAGAGATGAGGATTTGGATAATCTGCATTCAGCTTATGTAGATCAATGGGATTGGGAAAAAGTCATTCTAAGAGAAGAACGTACAGAAGAGATGCTGAAAGAAACAGTAAAAACAATTGTGAAAGTCATCAAGCATATTGAACATGAAGTGTGGTACAAATATCCACATTCTGTTTATCATCTTCCTGAAGATGTTTATTTCATTACTTCTCAGCAGCTTCTTGATATGTATCCTGAAATGACATCCAAGGAAAGAGAAAATGCTATCACCAAAGAACATGGTTGTGTATTTTTGATGAAGATTGGAGAAAAACTCTCAAATGGAGAAAGTCATGATGGGCGAGCTCCAGATTACGATGACTGGCAACTCAACGGAGATTTGCTGTACTGGTATGAGCCATTGAATTGTGCACTAGAAATTTCATCTATGGGAATACATGTGGATGCACACTCACTTGAAGAACAATGCAAAAAAGCAGGATGTGAAGAACGTTTAAGTCTTCCTTATCATCAAGCTGTTCTAAAAGATGAGCTGCCATTTACAATTGGCGGCGGAATTGGACAAAGCCGTTTGTGTATGATGCTTTTGAAAAAAGTACATATTGGTGAAGTACAGGCCAGCTTATGGTCCAAAGAAATACATGAAGAGTGCAGAAAGAAAAACATTTCACTATTGTAAAAAGCTCCATAGGGAGTTTTTTCTATGATACAATCAAGGATTAGGAAGCCATTTGTTTGTGCTGAATTATAAAAAAGACAGATTCAGCTTAAGTGATGATGATGAATCATTTCCTGCTGAAATGATTCCATTAGGCAATCTGGAAATGAGAAAAGGAAGCACATTGAAACTGATTTATGATTATGGAGAAAACTGGGAATTTATTATTAAGTATGAAGGAAAAAAGAAAGTAGATTATATTGCAAACATTCCAGAGCTCATTCAGGGTGAAGGATATATTCTTTGGGATGATGAAAGATACCTGCTTGAAAAGCTAGTAATCAATCCAGATGAAGTTGTAGAAGATTTTGAGGGGCAGCCGATTACAGTTCAGGAGTGTGCTGATGGAGAATATCAAGTATAGAAGTAATTGATATAAAAAAGAGCGAATCACTAAATGAAAGTGAGAATCGCTCTTTTTTATATCGTAAAATACCTTATTTAAGGTTTTTATAATGTTTCCATAATTCTGTTAATATCAGTTCCTTTCATGTTGGCAGTTACTAAAAACCCTTCTTTTAAGGCAGCTTCAGGACAGCTGTTTTTAAGATGATCTATGGTTTTTCCAAATCCGCTGCTTCCTGAAGTAGCAAATAAAACAATGTTTTTCCCTTTGCTGTCGAAGCTTTCAAGGAATGTGTTGATGATAGATGGTGCAATGTACCACCAGATTGGAAATCCGATATAGATTGTATCAAACTTTTCCATTGCTGGAATGTCCTGAATCATTTCGGGACGGAAAGAAAGATTCTTCATTTCAACTGAACTTCTGCTTTGAGGATTTCTCCAATCAAGATCTTCTGACGTATATTTGTTAATAGGTTTGATTTCGTAGGTATCGGCATTGATTGCCTTAGAAAGTTTTTTTGCAATTTCAGCAGTTGTGCCAGTTGCCGAAAAGTAAGCAATAAGCTGATTCATAAGATGTTCCTCCTTTATTTCTTGTATGTGAATGTAAGGCTTCCTTGCTGCAAAACATGACCTTCCATCGCTTTGATCAGGTGCTGTTTTTCTGCAGAGAAAATGAGATCAAGCATTGTATCTAGAGCATAAACATTGATGGCATACTGATGCTCATTGATCGAAAGAAGCCCTTTTTTTGGACCTCGATATCTATTGACTCCTAGTGCAACACCCTGCTGAGCATTGCTTAATGATTCTACCAAAGGGCCATGAGGGATATTTTCGGGAATGAAAGACATTGGGGGAATATTCCAGATGATCCAATGAACGACAGGATGATGGAAAGGATTATCTGTTTGTTCCATAATAATAGCGATAGATTGACAGCTAGGGCTTAAATCATCGACTTGAAGCGCAGGAGATTTTCCTTTTTTACCAGCAAATTCTTCGGGTATTTTTTCGCCATCTAAAAAGGATGGGCTAGTGATTTTTAATGGTTTCATACTATATCCTCGTTCAATAAAAGGCAGAGAACATCCTCTGCCTGTCTGTTATTTCTCTTCGCCGTATAATTTTCCTTCAAGGAAATGTTTTCTGCATAAAGCAATATAATCGTCGTTGGCTCCCAGCATTACCTGAGCACCAGAGCGTACAATGCCATCTTTGTTGTAGCGGGCGTTGCAGATGGCTTTCTTTCCACACCAGCAGACAGTTTTTACTTCTTGAATCACATCAGCTAAAGCAAGGAGGCGTTCAGATCCTTCAAACAAATTCAGCTGAAAATCTGTTCTCAACCCGTAGCAGATAACAGGAACATTCAAATCATCAACTATGTGAGCTAAAAAATCAATCTGCGCTGCTGTTGCAAACTGTATTTCATCAACGATGATGGCATCATAGCGTTGCAATGCTTCATCTTCCATGCTGCAGATATCTGTCAGAAGAATACATTCTTTTTCCAGTCCAATTCTAGATTTGATTTTGTACACACCATCACGTGTGTCAATGTTTGTTTTCCCAAGCAGAGCTTTCTGCCCTCGTTCTGCATAGTTGTATTCAGTCATGAGTGCATTTGCAGTTTTGGAGCTTCCCATTGCCCCATGATAAAAATAAAGTTTTGCCATAGTCTAATCCTCTTTTTGTTATCTTTATTGTCCTTGAAATTTGTTCTTTTTTCAAGAGTTAATCCGTAATTTGATGAAACACTCCAGATGCATAATCGAAAATCAATGGCTTAGCGTTTGGAATCATTAAATCAAACATGGAAAGATTGAATTCTATTTGTGTGATGACGTAAATCATGCATCGCAGCAAATGGAAATGAGCGACAACAGCAATGGTCTTTTCTTCTTCCATGTTGAATTGACTGAGAAATTGACGGCAGCGCTCCATGACCATCAGATAGTTCTCTCCATCCAAAACACGTTTTGATAGACGTTCATCCAAAGAATCCAATTCTGAATTGACATGATATTTCCAGATTTTTTCATCTAAGAAAAGCTCTTTTGCCTTTTTCCCTTCATCTGATCCAAGACTTCTTTCTCTTAAAAGTGCAGTAGCATGAATTTGTCTTTTTGGGAAGATGATGGATGCAGTTTCCAAAGTACGTCCTAAATCTGAACAATAGATTTCATCAATAGAAATTCCTTGCAGCATTCTTTGAGCTTCATACGCTTGTTTTCGTCCAGTTTCATTAAGCTGTGTCAATTCATTGTCCAATGCTCCAATTAAAATTCTTTCATCAGTGTCATAGAGAACGTTGGCATGGGTTTCACCATGGCGTATCAGAATCAGTTTCATAGTTGGTCTCCTTTAAGTGTAGTATATCACAGAAAAAAATCCCGATGGAGAATCGGGATTAATAATTATAGAACATCATCAACACTCAAAAGCATTTTCGCAAAGAGCTTGATGCCATCCATGAATCCTTTGATTGAAATGAATTCATCTGGCTGATGTGCACCACCGTGTCCAGGCTGGATGTAATCTGGTGTTTCTTCAGGATTTCGTAAAACCATGCCTACTGCAACAGAATTTGGAATCTTCCCTGCATAAGTACCACCCTTTGAAATCTGTGGAGATCCATCTGATCCGGTCCAATCCTGATAAATCTGAGTGATGGCCTTTACAATTGGGCCATTTTTATCAATATAATAAGGCTTTGATTGCCCACGTACAACTACATCGAAATCGTATTTTGCGCTGTTTTCTTTCAATGTTTCAATGATGTGCTCATTAGAGTCAGTGACACAGTGACGGCAGTCATTCAGCAGTGAAACAAATCCATCTTTGAATCCAATTACCGTTCCGCTTGAAACTGTCTGTCCTGAAATATCATCTGTTTTATCGATACCTAGGAATGTTCCATAAGAATCGTTGTTGACATTGGTTAGGAATTGGAAAATCTTTTTGTCTTCTTCGCACAATCCAGGAAGTTCGCATAGCACTTTTGTCAGCTGATGAATTGCATTGACACTGCCTTCGGGCTGTGCTGCGTGTTTCGATACACCTGTAGCCAGTATTGTAATTGTGCCATTTTCTTTTGTAACAGTATAGCCTTCTTCAGGAATGAGAGAAGTATCAATTTCCCCATTGTCTTCTAGTACAATCAGCGCTTTGTTTGGAATGATATTAAAGACAGATCCGGCACTGAAATCTTTTACCTGTGAAGAAAGAGGCTTCTTAGAAACGAGGTAATATTGAACACGTCCAAATTCACCACATCCTCCTGGGAACCCTGCATCTGGGACGAAAGAGAACTTAGGTGCTGGATAATGATGGATATAGTATTCAACATCGGCCATGCCTGTTTCTTCGGCTGTACCTAAAAACAGTTGAAGATTATGCTTCATCGGAATGTTTAGTTCACGGATAGCTTTCTGAATGTACATGCCTCCAATTGCAGCAGATTTGTTGTCGCCAACACCGCGCCCAAACAAAAGCCCATCACGAACAACAGGGCTGTAAGGATCACTCAGCCATCCTTCGCCTTCTGGGACGACATCTAGATGAGCCCACATTCCAATGTTTTCTTTGGCACCGTTATCCAGAAGAATACTTCCTACATAATTTTCATAATTGTGGGTGATGAATCCTTCCTTTTCACCTTTCTTCAGCATGCATTCAAGGACATCTCTGCATCCCTGTCCATGTGGCTTCACATCACTGGATGCATCAGAAACGCTTTTGATGGATGCAATATCACTTAACTCTTTAATGATTTCTTCTTGATGTGCATCAAGATAGGCATACACATCACTTAATGTTTTTTCATTGATCATACCATTTTCCTCACTTAATGAGATTATTATAGCACAAAGCGCTTACAAAAAACATGAAAATTGTTTCATTAAGAAAAGCAGAAATTAATCTGCTTCAATGAATTCATAGGTGAATCCTTCTCTAAAAAAGGAAAATTTCATCAAATCACTTTGTCTTTTCAATTTGGCAACGACATTGACACGATGATCTTCTTTGGCGTCTTTTAATACGACCTGAAGTTCGCCGCTGTATCTTAAATAGTGCTCATTGTCGATAGTAATAGACCCTGCTTTACGAATTACACAGTTATTTGGATTGATTTTATAGGCAAACTCTGCCATTTCCCTGCTTGATCGACTTCTTAGAAAGGAAGTGTTAGAATCATAGCGGAAAATATGCTTTTTGAGAATGATTCTCTTTTCTATTTCTGTAAGATTTTTGTTTAAAACAACAGGTATTTGAATTGCACGTTTCTCTATTGTCTGATGAATGATTTTGAATAGATTTTCACTCATCCATTCGTCAGAATATAAAATTCCTTGAGCCTGGTAAGTGGTCATCACATCCATTAAGATGTAATCGATCTCTTGAAAACGATGATGTTCTAAGGTAGGAAGTCCAAGATGAAGAGGCCCACGAGGATGTATGTAAGATGGCACGCAGAAATAGACGGGTACGTTGTATTTTTTGAAGAGTTTGGTCTGAGCCAGAGCAAATTCCTTATCTAAACCAGACTCTTCTCTAACATAAAAGTTATGACAAGCTCGTATGAAAATGTTTTCATCCAAGCTCTTAAAAAAGTTCATGTGCTGCTGCAACTGAGTTTCGTTAACCATGGAAGCATTGATCACAAAGCCTTTGAGATGCAAGTGATGATAGAGATTTCTGAGCTGATCTTGACTGTAGCCATAGTCCAAACGAAGATAGTCAAGATGAACGTTTTTCAGACGGTCGAGTGTTTCTTTGTCTTCGAGAGCTTTTCTGATAAATGGACCACCAATATCTGCAGTCAATTCCATTTTTAAGTGATGTGCAGCCTTCGCTGTCAATTCTAAAAAGGAAAGCTGATCTTCCATAGAGTACTCGGGAAGATGGATGGAAGTAAAGACTTCATGGATTCCATATTGCTGGGCTAATTGTAAGTATTGATTTAATTGTGTGATGGTTTGTTCAGTGATTGAACATGGATAAACAGAAATACATTGATGCATGGCAATACCTTCTTTCATCAGCATTTTAAAAGTGAAGTTCATAACGGATTCCATCATCATAAAGAACCCCTGTTTTTAGATGAACGCATAGAAGGACAATCTTTTTGTCTGTTTCATCAATATGACCTTCTTGAATCCAGTTTTCAAAAGATGTTTTCAGTTTTTTATAGATAGGAAGGTTTTCTTCTTTTAAGACATGACCTAGATTTTCTGCAAAACCATGACCATTGAACCATTCTCCGCAGATAGCAACTTGTGGATTGTGTTCAATTTGTTTCATTTTGGATGATTGATCATGTGTAATCATATAAAAGCATCCATCCTGATACACACTGTTGACAGCACGAACATAAGGCACATTGTTTTCAGATGTTGCTAATGAAATCAGACGGTCATGACCAAAACGTTCATTCATTATTTTTTGTGGTTCCATAGGAAGACTCCTTTTGCAATGAAATTGATTTGTTCAAAAAAATTATACTGAGTTTTATGATACTGAACAAGTCAATTAGTGAATCCACTGTCCGCAAAGGAAAAGAAAATCAGCTTTCGCTGATTTGATGATGAAATTCCTGTTGATATGACTGCATCAGCTTTTGTTTAAGATCCTGAATGAAATCAGTGTCTTGCGGTTTAAATGACATATGCTGATAGAGTGGCGAAGAGGTAAAGCTGGAAATCGTATCAATACACTCAATCATTTCTTTGAACAACTCTTCTGCTTTTGCAATGTCTTTATCTGCAGTGGCTAAATCCAGCTGACAGGCAACTTCGTGATATCTGCCCATTTCAAAAATTCGAGCTAGCTGGACCATTTTGTTTGTCAGAATCTTCGATTTCTGCAAGTCATTCTGCGTAATTGATATTGCATTCATTGAAGCAAAGATTGTTGAAATTAGCTGATACTCCTGGAAAAGAAGTTCTTCATAAAGCTTTAGCGCCTCTTCAGTTTTACCTGTTTTTTCATAAAGAAATGCCTGATACTGTTTTCTAAGAGGGTTCTGAGTTGAAAAGAACTGCAGGATTTCTTCTGCCTGATTGTATTGTCCGTCATTCAAGAAGCGATGATATAAGGAAGTAGCAGCATGGAAGCGTACAGTTTCATCTTGGCTTTGAAGAAGATGGTTAAACCAATTGTGAATTTGGTTTTCGATTTCAGATGTTCTTATTTCTTCGTGTGTTAAACAAAAAGCATTTGCTAGTACAGCCATCTGCAAAATCAAAGAATCACAGTTGGGATACATGTGAACTTTTTGAAGCATCCATTTCCAAGCATCATCAAAAGACTGATGTTGAAGTCGATGGTTTGCTTCTTTAGCAAGATTTTCAATATCCTTGTTTGAAAGCTGACGTTCAAAAGACAAAAGTGTATCCAATGAAATCTCTAAAAGACGTGCCAGCGGAGCAAGCAGGCTAATGTCTGGACAGGAAATGCCGTTCTCCCACTTGTTGACAGCAGGGGTTGAAATACCTAGAGCAGATGCCATTTCTTCCTGAGTCATATTTTTCTGTTTGCGATAAAATCGAATTGTATCTTTTAACTCCATAATAACCTCCTTGTTGGGCCCAGTTTTATTGTAGCAAACAAAAAGAGACTCAACAATTGAGGAAATGTTAACAAATAAATCATATTAATTAACTAATAGTTAAAAGAGTGTGAGCTGTTCAGATTGTGAAGGAAATTCATGAAGGAACTTAAACACTTCTTCAGTGCCAAATAGAATGTCATTTTGCGTACAGAATGTACGACAAAATGACATGAGTTCAGAGTTTCTTTCGCTAACAATCTCATAAGCATTGCCATATTTTTTCTGGTACATCTGCTTTATCCCTGGGAAAAGACGATCCAGAGCAGCATAGAAATACTCTCGATTTCCCTCTCTCAGAGTGAGTCCCATGCCAAAACATAAGATTGCCTGAACCCCTGCATCCTTACAGGCAATTAAAAGAAATTCAATGTTTTCCTTTGTGTCATTGATGTAAGGAAGAATCGGACACAGCCAAACGACAGTAGGAATGTTGTGACTTTTTAGAATCTTTAAAGTTTCAATACGTTCTTTTGTTGTAGAGACATATGGCTCAATTTTTTGGCACAATGCATCATCATAAGTTGTAAGTGTCATCTGAACAACACACTTTGATTTTTGATGAATACTTTTGAGTAAATCAAGGTCACGAAGAATATCAGATGATTTGGTCTGAATAGCTAAGCCAAACCCATATCGATCAATGATTTCAAGGCATTTTCGTGTCAGCTTTAGTGTTTTTTCACAATGCATGTAAGGATCACACATTGATCCAGTACCAATCATGCATTTTTTTCTTTTTGCGCGCAGTGCACGTTCCAACAATTCAGGAGCATTCAGCTTTACTTCGATATCTTCAAAATCGTGGTCCATTTGATAACATGTGCTTCTTGAGTCACAATAAATGCAGCCATGAGTACATCCGCGGTAGATGTTTATGCCATTATGAGTGGAGAGGATTCCTTTTGCCTGAATGAAATGCATAAGCTGACCTTCTTTCTATAATATATGCAGAGAAATAATGTTCTGTATAAGAATATGAGTGCCATCAATAAGTATTAATTGGTGATAAAGCTCATCTATTTTTTTAACTTGACCTGTTATTTTCAGATAATGCCCTCCCTTTTTTCTTGAATCGGGTTCAAAATAAATCATTTCGACAGCATGATTCAAATTCTGTTTCAGTATTTTAAGCTGATCGTTGATATCTGCAATCTGGTCTTCTCCTAGAAAGATTTGTGAATCAGTCCAGCGAGCAGCTTCTTTTACCGATTCCTCATAGCCTGTCAATGCAGCAAAAGGAGAAAACTGTGCTGCACGGTTTGTGATGGGCATCCTACGATGAGTTTTTGAATCTGGGTGGGGAAGAAAAATCAAATCTGAATATTTGTTTTTCATGCTCGGTGTCCTCCAATCTGTTCGTTTCTTTGAATCATGGTCGCTCCCTCTTCAAAATTATTCAATTTCAATATTTTGTTTTTTCCATATTTTCTTTTGATTTCTAGCAATGTTTTCTGAAGGTTTCTCTCTTTTTCTAACTGAACTTTTTCTTTTTCACTACGTTCTTTTAGTGTTGTGAAATCAGAAAAAAGGCTAATTTGATCAAATGCAAATTCATTGTGAGCTTCTGATTCAGGAAGAACGTTGCAGGCTGTCATCATGATGCGTCGTGTAAGGAGCCGAGAATCTACAATTCGATCATAAAGCTCTGTAAAAGCATGGGTAATCAAAGTAATAGAGGCTGTTCTAATAGGTAAGTGAGTTGTACCATGGGCGTGTTTTGGAATCTTCCTTCCGTAAAAATCAGTCTTGATTTCTCCAGTAACAAAATTTCTTAGGACGGGATTTTTAAGATTATCAATATCATAACCGATAGTTAATACAAATTGGCTGCTGACAAGACCTTTATCTAAAAGATCAAGCGCAAGCTGTTCAGACATTTCCTGAACAACCATTCGAGTTTTGTCACTGGTATAAGCACAATGAAGGACTTGTCCGGTACCGACAGAATTGTTAGAGGGCTGGTAGGATTTAATGTCTTTCATAGTGCAGGGCTCCCATCCCCAGGCGTGATCAATCAAAAGTTCTGCGTTGATTCCAAACATCTGATAGAGAAGGTCTTCATTGTAAAATTCATGAGATTTCCCAACAGAACAGCGTGCAATATCTCCCATCGTGTAAATTCCATTCTCTTCCAGCTTTTTGGAAATTCCATGTCCAATTCTCCAAAAATCAGTCAGTGGCTGATGATGCCATAAAGTTTTACGGTAAGTGAATTCATCCAGTTCGGCAATTCGGACACCATATTTATCAGGTTCAGCATGTTTTGCTAAAATGTCTAAAGCAACTTTACAGAGATAAAGATTGGTCCCAATTCCTGCAGTAGCAGTGATACCAGTTGTAGTTTGAACATCTTGAATCATAAGAGATGCATACTCACGGGAGGTCATTCCAGAATGCTTTAAGTATGGAGCTAAATCGATGAAAACTTCATCAATGGAGTAGACATGAATATCTTCAAAAGCGACATATTTCAGATAAATCTGAACAATTTGTGCACTTACTTCCATATAACGTGCCATTCTTGGCGGAGCAGCAATGTAGGTCATTTCAAGGTTTGGGTTTTGATCCAATTCATCTAATTGATGAGATTTTCCAGTTAATTTCCCATAAGGAGTCTTAAGTTTTCGTGTCTGATTGATTTCTTTTAGCTTTTGGTTGACTTCAAACAAGCGTGCTCTTGAGGAAAAACCCAAAGATTTCATTGCTGGGGTTGCAGCTAAACAAATGGTTTTTTCTGTTCTTTCAGCATCAGCGACAACAAGGCAGGCAGACATAGGATCCAGATCACGATCTCGACATTCTACAGAGGCGTAGAAAGATTTCAAGTCAATGGCAAGATAGATGCTATTTTCACTCATCAAGTTACCTCCTTGAAAGAAAAAGTAAAGCAGATAAACTGCGTTGACTGCTTCCTTGTATGTTTATTATAAGATAACTAGATTTATTTTCAAGTATTGACAAATGGAAATAATTGAAAACACAGTTCAATAAAGAACTGTGCTATAGAAATAAGATTGAGATAACAATGCAAATCAACAAGGGAATGGCCAAATTGGCTAAATCGGATGAGTTATGAGATGTTTTTAAGCGTTGATCCATATCGTAATTCATCTCAGAGAGTTCATTAGAGACATCCATACCTATTTTAAATTCGAATGTTCGGAAGCTGATGCCATCAGAATAAACATAGATTAGACCGATGACTGCAATGCCAATCCATAAATATAGCTGGATATTCAGTTGATAAAATGTACAGATCCCAAAAATAGAGAATATCAATAGATTCCAAAAAGCAAGAAATATTTTATAGGATAAATAAGCGTGAGAATGTTTAGAAAGCTTAGAAATAAATTTTAAGCCAAGTACAATTAGAAAAACAGAGATAGAAATTAGAAAGGGAGTAACCTTGTTGATTTCTTGTGTCAATAAAATCGTAGTAAGAGAATTATGATCCGAACTAAGAACAGGAATAATATGATAAGCGCCATTTCCGGAATAGCAAAGAACTAAAACAGCATAGAGGATAAGTGAAATAATCCAATGTATCCATGAATTAGAAATCAAAAACACTCCAATAAAAATCAGGAATACAAAAGACGTGATGTAAAGCAGCGCAGCAGGGAGACTTTTAGGAAATATTTCAGGAAAGCAAGAAGGAAAAGCAAAAAACTGAATGAAATAAAGAACAATGGTACTTAAAATAAGTCCACATGCTTTAAGAATTGATTGAATAGGTAGATTACGCTGCATTTTTGAAATAGTAATTGTTTTTTGAACAATTTTTTCCATCTCAACAGGTTCAATTTGAGCAGGTAAATGCTTTCCCTGAAGCAATTCAGCTGTACTAACACCTAGTACTTCTGCAATAGGCATGAGTAGGTTGATGTCGGGAAGACTGACGCCCGTTTCCCATTTGCTGACAGCTTTAGCAGAAATGTTCAATTTTTTAGCTAAATCTTGTTGAGTCATGCCCTTTTCTTTTCGGATTTCTGCGATAAAGCTTCCAAATTGTTTTTTGTCGATATTTTCCATAGGCTTACCTCTGATTAAATTGTAAGAGAAAGGCAAAAATGGGTCAACCGATAGATAGTCGATATGTAAAAAAAGGAAATTAACTGCTAATAGAGAATCAATAGTGATACAATAAGATTCATAAAGAAAAATTTGAGGGGGAAAAATCATGACTCTTGTTGACAAAGAGGCTTTTCAAAAAGGTATAAAAGATGGAATTCCGATAGCGCTGGGATATGCTGCTGTATCTTTTGCACTGGGGATTGCAGCCAGAAATCATGGATTCAGCTGGTTAGAAGCAACTGTCATGAGCCTTATGAACAACACTTCAGCAGGTGAGTTTGCAGCTTTAGAGTTGATTCGGGTGAATGCTCCTTATGCAGAACTGGCATTAACACAGCTTATTATTAATCTAAGATATCTTTTGATGTCGTGTGCTTTATCACAAAAGCTGGATGAACATCTTCCATTTTATCATCGCTTTTTAATAGGATTTGATGTGACAGATGAAATATTTGGCATTTCCATAGGATATCCCGGGAAATTAAATCCATTTTACAGTTATGGAGCAATGGCGATATCAATTCCCTGCTGGGCATTTGGAACCTGTATGGGTGTGCTTTTAGGGAATGTTTTACCCCAGAGTATTGTTTCGGCTTTAAGTGTTGCACTATATGGCATGTTTTTGGCTATTGTAATTCCACCTGCTAGAGAATCTAAAGTGTTGGCGTCAGTTGTGCTTGTTTCAATGGCTGCAAGTATCGTGTTTGACTGGATTCCGTTCCTATCATGGGTGAGCGGAGGAATGAAAATCATTGTACTGACTGTCCTCCTTTCTTTAGGTGCAGCCATCTTATTCCCAATTGAGGAGGAAGTGTCGCATGAGAAATAAAGTATTGTTTGCAATTCTTGTTATGGCAGCAGTTACTTATCTGATTCGAGTACTTCCGCTTATCTTTTTAAGAAAACCAATTAAAAGCCGTATATTTAAATCTTTTCTATATTATGTACCTTATGTGACATTGTCAGTAATGACGGTGCCAGCAATCTTTACAGCAACATCAAGTCCTATTTCTGGTGGGGTTGGATTGATTACCGCAGTTGTGCTGGCTTACAGAAAAGCATCGCTTATTCAGGTTGCAAGCATTGCATGTGTTGCGGTATATTTGATAGAGTTTATTCTCTAAGAGACTGTATTGCAATTTTAACTGAATCGAATATACTATAGGTGAAGGGTTGCTTAGAGCTACCCGTCATGCGTTATCTCTTACAAGAGAAACGGTGGACAGATAAAGACTGAGTTGGTTTCTGAGGCCGTGATTCAGTCTTTTTTCTTTTGAAATCTATAATCAGAAGTACAACAGTGATGATGTCACATATACATGTGAATACAATGCACACATTGGAAATTGAAAAAGAAGTCAGAAGTTCTATGTAAATTGTGATCATAGAAAGCCCTCCTTTCATTCATGTGGTATGCATAAAGTCCAGACGGGCAAGCTTAAACAAATCCCTTCAATCTATTCTTGTATAGAATTGATGAAAACCTAAAAAAATCCCAACATTTTGTTGAGATTTTACTTTGTAAATGTCATTTGAATGTGCGGGATGCCATCTTCAAGGAACTCATCTGAAGTTTGGATAAAACCTTGTTTTTCATAGAATGTTTTAGCATATGTTTGGGCTTCAATAATAATTTTCTCTGCCTGGTAGATTTCCTTTGCGGCTTGGATACCAGCTTTTAGAATCAGTGTACCTAATCCTTGTCTTCTATATTTAGCAATTACCCTTCCAATACTAACTTCATCAAAAGAAATTCCTTTTTCAATCACTCTAAGATAAGCGACAATTTCATCTTGTTCTTTGAGAAACACATGAAGTGAACGCTTATCTTTGTCATCAATATCAGGATAAATGCAATTCTGTTCGATAATAAAGACCTCAGCTCTGAGTTTAAGGATCTCATACAATTCATCTATGTTTAATTCATAAAAAGACTTAATTATGGTTTTCATGATAATCTTCTTTCTGTTTCAAATAGATTCGATACAATGCGTGCATGGTATTTCCTGGACGTTCAGGAAAGAAATAGTTTCTAGCTTCTATTGAAGAAAACCATTCGGCATTTTGAACTTCACACGAAAGTGAAAACTCTTGTTTTTTTGCGTGGCCAATGAACCCATGCATTAGCTGACCTCTTTTTTCAAACCAATAAGTCCCTGCATAATCCAGTCTTTCTAACTCAATTCCAAGTTCTTCTTTCACTTCACGACGGGCACATTCTTCTGCATTTTCTCCAGGAGTGATGTAGCCAGAAACAAAGGTTTTATGAATTGTAGAAAGATGAGGCTGTGTAAGAAGTGCAATTTCATCCTGTTCATTCGCAACTAATACAATGATGCAGCTCGCAAAGGAATCGAACCAATAAGTTTCACAGCTGGTGCAGTAAGGTACAAGACCATCATCCCCTGCTTCTTTGTCAATTAGTTTCTGTCCGCATTCCGGACAGTATTTATAATGCATAGTTTTTCTCCCTGTTCTTTATGGATTTATGATAGAAATTTTAAGTTCAAGAGTCAAGTAAAAGAGATTTCTTTGACTATGAAAGTATGTTATGATAGTTCTATATTTTTTAGCAGGTAATTGTATGGAAAAGAAACAGACACAAGCTATTGATATGATTAACGGGTCGCTATTGGCTAATGTTTGGCGATTTGCAGTGCCTTTGATGCTGACAAACTTTTTGCAGATGCTGTTCAATGCTGCAGATACGGTCATCGTAGGGCGCTTTGCAGGAGAACAAGCGCTGGCTGCTGTTGGGGCGACAGGTTCTTTGTGTTTTCTGTTGATTTCTTTGTTCAATGGGCTAAGTATCGGAAGCAATGTTCTGATTGCGAGATATCTTGGAGCACAGGATCATGAGAATGTTAAAAAAGCGGTTCATACTGCAGTTACAATGGCAGGAATCAGCGGTCTGCTTTTGAGTGGGCTTGGATTCTTTTTGTCAAAGCCAATGCTTCAGCTGATGTCAACACCAGCAGACATCATTGATCTAAGTGAGCTGTACATGCGCATTTACTTTTTCGGCACATTTTTTGGGCTGACTTATAACTTTGGAGCTTCCATTCTTCGTGCCAAGGGGGACACAAAACGTCCATTGTATTTTCTGGGGATTAGTGGGGTAACGAATGTTGTCTTGAATATGCTGTTTGTCATTGTGTTTCAAATGAGTGTAGCAGGCGTAGCTATTGCAACGGTCATTTCCCAGGCAATCTCTGCAGCTCTTGTCTGCACAACGCTGATGAAGGAAAAAGATGCAACGCGCCTCAATTTGAAAGAACTTGGAATTGATGGAGAAATGGCTTGGAATATTATAAAAATTGGTGTTCCAGCAGGTATTCAGGGAATGGTGTTCTCACTCAGCAATGTTGTTGTACAGTCTAGCATCAATTCGTTCGATTCATCAACAATTGTTGCAGGTAACAGTGCAGGTGCAAATATTGAGAACTTTGTCTATATTGGAGTCATGGCCTTTACTCAGGCGTGTATTACTTTTACAAGTCAAAATATAGGTGCGCACAACTACAAGCGTGTTAAAGAAATTTTTGTAACTACCATGATTTTAACTATCGTCGCATCAGGAACGCTGGGTTTGCTTGTATATCACTTTGGAGAATTCTTCCTTGGATTCTATACGAGTGAAGCAGCTGTCATTGAAGCTGGAATGATTCGTATGAGATGGGTTGGACTGTTTCTTGTGATTAACGGTATTCTTGATGTGTTTGTTGCATCCATGCGAGGAATGGGTTATTCCACTTTGCCGACGATTGTCATGGTGATAGGTATCTGCGGTGTTCGTCTTGGATGGCTGTGGACAGTGTTCCCTATGTTCCGTGAACTTCAGGTGATTTATATGTGTTTCCCAATCAGCTGGACAGTGACAAGCATCATCCAGTGTTTCTTCTGGCTTCAATGCCATCGTAAACTGCTAAAAACTGTTTAAATGGAAAAGTGAGTGAACAGACTCACTTTTTCTTTGAAAAAATCAAAAAGTATTTTGATATAATGATTTTGAGGGTAACTTATGACAACGTACCGATGTGAAATTCTACAGCTTCATAATATTCCTTTGTCTGTTTCTCATGACCATAAACAGATTGTTTTTGTGTTAAAGGGA
>JAFQKG010000015.1 GCA_017397025.1 Erysipelotrichaceae bacterium
GGAAGACATCATGATTTTTCCTATCAGCTAATGGATGAACTCGGATTCAAATTTGACGCTATCGGCATCAACTCAGCGACGATTGTCAAAGATGACTGCCTGATTGAACACAATCATCCTGCACGTCATATCGTACGCATTGTTGCTGAAGAGCTGACAAAACCAGAATACAAAGATCATCTGGAAGTTATTGCTGTAGATTTAGAACAGAACTATATCTTCGGAAGCAAAGATTCTTGGGTCAAAGAGCGTTTTCTAAAACGCGCAGAAACCAATGAAGTTAAACTTCCTGAAATTACACTTTTGGAATGGCTGAACGATCGAACAAAACCAGATGTTACCAGCCTGCATGTCAATGTCAAAGACCCTTATCGTCTTCATGACTGGATTGCTTTTTTGAGAAATAAATTTGACCGTTATTTTGATATTTATGCATCAGGTTCCATCAACATCGAATTTATGCGTCCAGGCATCAACAAAGGACATGGTGTAAGAAGCCTGATGGAAATGTATGGTCTGGATGAACATGAAGTTGCTGTGTGCGGAGATAATCAGAACGATATTTCCATGTTTTTTGCAGTAAAGCACAGCTATTGCATGTCTTCTGCAACACCTCAGGTTAAAAAGTATGCCACCAAAGTAGTGGATTCCGTTGCCGAAGCATTAGAAGATATCATGATGCAAAATGAACTGGAACGTGCCAGCCGATTACTTTAAACATTTGCGAGCAAGTGCTCGCTTTTTCTTTTCATTTGTCTTTTTGACTTGGAATATTCCATGTATAATGAAATTCAGGAAGTGATTTTATGCTAAACAAGATATTAAATGATATTGAATGTTCAAAAGAGTCTTTGATTGAAGGTCTGGAAGAACTGATTCGTCTAAAAAGCAGTGATGGAAAAGCCACTGAGGCACAAAAATGGGTAGAGTATAAACTGAATCAACTTGGCTTTGAAGTCAGCAGCTTTAAAGGCATTGATGAAAGATGTCTCAAACTGGACGACTATTGTCCATTGGATCAGCCTTTCCATGAAGATGCTTACAATGTTGCTGGAGTCCATCACAGTGAATCTTCTCATCCTTCATTGCTTCTGTTTGGTCATATTGACACTGAAAGCGAAGACTATTTTGGAAAGACTGACTTCCCATATGAAGCTTTCCATCAGGATGGCAAAGTTTTCGGACTTGGAGCAAGCGATGACAAAGGCGGCATTGCCATGATGATGTATGCCCTAGAGTTCGTTCAAAAACATATTGGAAAGCTCCCTTACGACTGCACTGTTTTATCCATTTTAGGAAAACATGGAGGAGCTGCCGGAACGCTTTCGGCACTGGTCAAAGGTTATCGTGGAGATTTGGGCCTTTACCTGCATCCTGCAGAAACAGGACACGGATTTGCAGAAATCAAAAACATTTCATTAGGAGCTGTGGATTTAAACATCACAGTAACAGGCAAACTAGGGAAGAAACATGATGATCTGGATACAGGAATCAACGCCAATGTTCTACTTGCGAAAATAGTACTCTGGTTAGAAGATCATCAAAGAAAGATGAGGAATCTTTATCGTTTCAGCTTTGGCAGTTTTCAGAATGAGCCTGCCTACATTTTAAACATTGGATCAATGAATTCCAGCTCTGGCTATGGAGGAATCGCACAAACCGCTTCTATGAAAGTCCGCATCCGATTCTTCTATCCTTTGACACTGAATGAAGTTGTAGAGGATATCACTGACATGCTTCATCAGCATATTCTAGCCGAACAAAGCATGTCACTCGATCAGCTGCACATTGAAAAAGGACCGCTTCGCGCCAGTCCTGCGATGGTAGATACAGATCATTCTTTTGTACAAATGGTTCAGCAAAACATTACAGAAGTCACTGGCATTACTGATTTTATTCATCAGTATCATGGAGGAAGCGATATTCGCCTGCCTATTTTGTACGGAAACTGTCAGTGCATCGGTATTGGTCCATCCTGTCATCTGCCAGAAGCCAACTCAAAAGAAAAAGAATGGATCAGTGTAGATGATTATATCAATGGCATTAAGATTCTAGCTCGTATTTTGTACGAATTTGCTGAATACACACAATAGAGAGGCACAAAGTCCTCTCTATTTTAATGAATATGTTCGATTCAACTGCTCATATTTAACAGATGCCAGTTCATTGTAGGGAATTTTCTCCCATGGAGATTGTCCAATCCACAAAGCTAGCTCAGATAAATTTTTCTCAGTATCTGTGATACCTGGAATCAATGGAGTTCTGAAGCAAAAGGATAGACCGCTGTTTTTTAAAATTTCAGCATTTTTTAAAATTATTTTATTGGAAACACCAGTCATCTGATAGTGCTGATGATCATCCATCAATTTCAAATCCATCATGACATAATCACATTGTTCAATGATTTTTCTGAACCAGATTTCATCACAATAACCAGAAGTTTCAATTGCAGTGTGAATTCCTTCTTTTTTTAACTGTGTTAAGCAATCAAGCAGAAATTCCGGCTGTGCACAAGGTTCTCCACCGCTGAAAGTGACTCCACCCTCCAGCATTTCAAGAGTCGATTTCATCTTAACTGCCCGCTGGACCAACTCTTCAGATGTGATTTGCTGACCGCAGGTTTTGAGTGCCCCTGTTGGACACAACTCTGGATTTCTCTTTCCATTTTGAACACAGCTCCCACAATGAGTGCAGCGGTTTTTCACAAACATGATTTCTTGTTCAAAAT
Organism: Erysipelotrichaceae bacterium; assembly: GCA_017397025.1. Classification (GTDB taxonomy): domain Bacteria; phylum Bacillota_I; class Bacilli_A; order Erysipelotrichales; family Erysipelotrichaceae; genus RGIG1896. The sequence continues at coordinate 2,729 of JAFQKG010000015.1, forward strand.
GCTGACCTTCTGGATTATGACACCATCGGCAGGTCAATGGACAACCTTTGAGAAAAAACGTGATTCTGCATCCCGGTCCATCATGAACCGTCATCTCCTGCACATCAAAAATCATACCTCTCATAATGCATATTCCTGTCTGGCAATGACATGATCCTGAAAATCTTTATCCAGTTCTACAAAGTAGGCACTCCATCCCCAGATACGAACAATCAAATGTCTGAATCGTTCTGGATGGTGCTGTGCTTCCTTTAGATCATTCAAATTCACAGAATTGCACTGAAGCTGATGTCCTCCCTTTTGAACAAAAGCTTTGACAAACAAAGCTGTTTTGCGAATGCTTTGCGGATCTGCAAACATGGATGATGAAAATTCCAAGGTCAATGGTCCGCCATTCATTGCATCGCATACATCTGGTTTTGTGAACGATTCAATAATGGAAAGAGGGCCATGAATTTTAGCATATAAACTAGGAGAATAATTCGCACTGAATGGTTCTCCTTTTTTTCTGCCATCACAGGAAGCACCGATTTCATTGGCATGATCAAGATAGAACATTGCAGTTCCTGTTCCTGCCCGGAAAATTCCTCCCCATTCATTCTTCTTTCCTTTCAGCGATTCACAAAACCACTTTAAAAGTGTGCAGGCAATATCATCACATCCTGAATGATTTTGCCCCATCTTTGGAAGTTCATAGCGCAAGCGATGAAGCAAATCTGGATACCCTTCAAAATTATGATCTGTGATTTCTATTATTTCATCGATTGAGAACTGTTTCTCGTCATACACCAGCTGTTTCAAAGCCCACAGCGAGTCCACTGCAGTAGAACATCCTGTGCCATGAATTCCAAAATTACGATACTGAATATCCAAAGATGCTTCCATCAATGGTGCAGGGACAAAATACACTTGCTGATACTGTGAAATAATTTGACTGCATTCTATTTCTATTTGATTTTTGACCTGAATCATCAATTCATCAAAGGTTTCAGCTTTCCTTTTGGAATGAAGCACGTCCTCAAGTACTTTCGGAAATGAACAGGCGCCAATATTGACAACTTCAAATCCTTTTTTTGGAATGATGATTTCCCAGCATGCAGCCACCGCATAATCCCGTGCATCTTCCAAGGCATATCCTTTTTTTATCAGGCCTTCAATGATAACATCATCGTTTAAATACTGTGGAAATCCCAGTCCTTCTTTTGTCAGATAAGAACCGAGTTCATAGATTTCTAGTGGAGTTTCCTTTGAAACACGAAGATTGATTTTTGGATCAATCAAGCGATTTTCTTTTGATGCCTGAAGACATAATTTTGACAACAGATTAAAGCTTTCTTTTCCAGATTTGTCTACACCGCCCAAAACAACACTTTGGCCATTGTCTCCCTGCTGAACGCCATCATAAAAGTCACTGTCAATGTTAAAGGACAAAAAGAAATCTTTGACAAGTTCCAATGCTTCTGATTCACTCAGTCTTCTTTCCTCCATGTCTTTTTTTAGATAAGGGTAGAAAATCTGATCAACGCGTCCGGCTACAATCTGATATCCTCCTTCTAGAAGATAGGCATAGTGAAGAATTCGAAAGAACTGAAAAGCTTCTTTCAAGGTTCTGGCTCCTTTTCTTGGAATCCAGGAAAAACTTTCTGCAACATCCATTCGTCCCATCTTTTCAGCTTCTTTTTGATAACGGTCACAAAGTGAAAACAAAGCATCCAATTCACGCTGTACATAAACATCACTTTTCTGATACAAAGGCAGCAGTCCGTCATGAATCAATGATTCATAATCAGGCAGAAGATTAGACACATATCCTGTTTCATGAACATAGTGATGCCTGCGATTTTCATCCCATTCTTCTGCGGTAAAACAATCCGGAAGATTTTCCACTGTACGCATCATAACAATCTGCTGATCATCAAGAATCACAGGCTTTTCTTTTTCACACATCCGTTCAAATCGTTCTACAACACGCTCACGATCTGATAAATGGCGTCTTTTGAAATCTTCCGCCATTTCTTCAATTCGAATACGATGATGAATGTGTTTTTTATTAAGAATTGTATCTTTAAGTGTCATAAAATCACCTGCTTCTTCTATTGTAAAGATACATGATTTTTGCCGAACTTGCAATTGTTGTACTTCAAAACAATGTTATAATAAATCTGTGAAATGGGGTTGTGAACATGCGTATTCGAAGCAAGAAAATCTGGATTGCAGACCAGTTTGTACCTGCAGTGATTGAAATCAAAGAAAACAAAATCCATCGTATCTATCCTTATGAAAATGAATCTGCAGATGAAGATTATGGCAGTTTAAGAATTATTCCAGGATTGATTGACATTCACTGTCATGGTGCTTTTGGTTTTGATACCAATGACGCTCATGAAGAAGGACTTAAAAACTGGGCAAAGAAGATTCCTTCAGAAGGAGTTACTTCTTTTTTGCCAACGACAATCACTCAAAGTGAAGAAGTCTTGATGAATGCTGTTCGCAATGTTGGAAATGTGATGAAGCAGGATGTTTTTGGTGCTGAAATCTTAGGAGTTCACATGGAAGGTCCTTATTTAGCACAAGAATTTAAAGGTGCTCAGCCAGAAGAATTCATTGTTGCCCCTTCTTTAAGTCAATTCAAACGATATCAAGAAGCCTCTGGTGACAACATCCGATATATGACGCTTGCCACAGAAAATGACAAAGATTTTGAACTGACACAATATTGTCAAAAAAATCATATCGCTGTCAGTGTTGGACATTCTGCAGCAAGTTATGAAGAAACAGTGATGGCCTGGGCACATGGTGCCAAATCCATGACACATGTCTTTAATGGCATGAGCCGCTTTCACCATCGTGAAAATGGCTTGACTGGAGCTGCACTTCGATTCCGTACAATGTTTGGCGAAATTATCTGTGATGGAAATCATTCTACCCCTGCTGCTTTGAATGCCTATTTTCTTTCTAAAGGTCCTGACTGGCCAATCATGGTTTCTGATGCTGTCATGGCAAAAGGAACCCCTGCTGGTTCAAAATTCCTGTTTGGAGGCAATGAAATTGAAGTCTATTCTGATGGAAGCGCTCATTTGACAGAAACTGGAGGACTTGCAGGTTCCACTTTGAAACTCAATGAAGGTTTGAAAGTCCTAATTGAAGATGCACTGATTCCTTTCAACTATGCCTTGAATTCATGCACCATCAATCCAGCTCGATGCATCGGCGTGGATAACAGAAAAGGAAGCATTCAGATTGGCAAGGATGCTGACCTTGTAGTATTAAACTCCGATTATTCAGTGCATACCGTTTATGCCAGAGGAAAGAAAGTCTATGATTGAAGCAATCTTTTTTGATATTGATGGCACTCTGCTCAGCTTTAAAACTCACCAGATGACTCAAACGCTTCAGCAGGCCTTGATTGAAGTCCGTAAAAAAGGCATCAAACTATTTATCGCAACAGGCAGGCATATTTCTGAAATGGAGGAAATAGAAAAGTATCCTTTCTTTGATGGCTACATCACACTCAATGGCGGCTATTGCTTCAACGAAAAAGAAGTCTATTATAAAATTCCTGTTTCTAAAAAAGATGCCAGAAAAGCTATTGAAATTGCCAGTGAAATGGAGCATTGCATTGCATTTGTCGATGAACATGAAATGACTGTTAATTTTCATAATGAACGGCTAATGGATATCATCGCACAAGCGAACATTCCTGCTGCTAAAATCCAAGATCCTCGCCTTCTTCTGGACAAAGAAATTTACATGATTGTCCTGTATTCTGACCCAGAAAAAGATGAATGGATTCTCTCACAGCTGCCTGATTTATCCGCAACACGATGGCATCCTTCCTTTGTCGATGTCACTCCTAAAAACTGTTCAAAAAAACAAGGCATTATAGAAACCTGCAAAAAATATGGATTGAACATTGAAAACTGTATGGCTTTTGGAGATGCTGCCAATGATATTGAAATGCTTCAGACAGTTGGATATGGCATTGCCATGGGCAATGCCACTGACGATGTCAAACAAATCGCCAAAGAAACGACTCTTTGCTGCGAAGAAGACGGCATTGTCCACACTCTTAAAAAATACATGCTTATTGAAAACACCTGATCATAGATCAGGCGTCAGACAATCGACAAAATGGGGTATTTCAACCACTTAGGTTGGAACGCCCCATTTTTTATTGTGTTTATAAATTGAATATAGAGTGTTTTTAATAAATTTAAAGAGCTATCTATAGTTGAGAAGCTTTCTTGCATTTGTGGCTTCGCCATCCATAACGCCATTTTCTTTAGATTCATGCACGCAAAAACCAGCAGGAGCTCATCCTGCACTCGTTTTCTCCCTTTGCGTCGTGTATAGCGAATCCCATGTTTTTCTTTCGCATCTGCGAACACTCTTTCAATCGTAAGACTTCTCAGTCGATAGTATCTCTGATGATATTCTGTATGTCTGATCAATTCAGCTTCATCTAGATATTTCTGCCAGATATGTCGTACTACTGTTTTGGTTGTGCTTGTCTTTGATAAACATTGATTTCTGAATGGGCATTCGTCACAATCCTTTTTATGACTTCTATATGTGATATACCCTGTTTCTTTACTGATTCCTCTTGGGGTAAGTGGGCATCCTCTTTTGCATAGAAATACATCGGCATCTTTATCATATTTGAAATCTTTCTTTCCCATTTTTGTAGGATTATCTTCATTGTTTTTCTGCCCATGTGGTCTTGTATATGGAAGTAATGGTGTTATGTTATTTTTGATGATTTCTCTAGCTACTGCTGGTGTTTTATATCCTGCATCCAGACCGATGCTTCTTATTCCTTTGTTTCCCAGCTTTTCTCGACAGTAATTACTCAGCACATTATAGAACGGTACTTTGAATGTGCTTGAATCATGCAGATTTGCTGCATTCACTTCACTTTCCAGCACAAAGCCATTACAGTCACAAACTGTCTGTGCTAAATAGGCCACCTGAAGTTCGTGTTCTCCTTTACAGAAGACACCACTTTCTTCATCGACAGTGCTGACGTTGATCTCTTTTTCTTTTGTTTTGGCTGACTTAGCCTTTTTGAATCCATTCTCTTCGCAAAGTTGATCGATTTCTTTTTCAAGTTCTTCTTGATAGAACTTACTTTCTGCTTCAACGATCTTCTTTGCTACTTTCTTCTTGTTGGCGTTAGCTTTGATGTGTGTTGAATCCATATAAATGTGAGTGGCATCGATGAATCCTCTTCCCATTGCTTCTTCTAAGATCTTTTCGAAGATGATTCGGAAGATCGTCTTCATTTCTTTTTCGCCCCTGGAATTGGTCACTTCTATTTCCTTACAGTATTTTCGAGTGTAGTTCTTTGAAAAATCACTGTAATGTGGAATCTTTTCATCTAGATCAATTCCAAGATACCAACGATATGCAAGATTGACCTGTGCCTCTTCACAGGTCTTTTTCATGCTATGACGATTGTCCAGACGATCAAGAAAAGCCAGCTTGAACAGAATGACTGGATCGATGCTTGGTCTACCGATGTTACTGTATAGAGGTTCCAAGTACTCATAGATAAAGCTGAAATCTATCGCTTTATCTATCTTTCTCAAGATATGATTATCTGGAACTAAGTCTTCCAGCAGGATCAAATTTGCCTTTCCTTGTTTTCTGTCTTTTCTTTCCATCATATTAAACACCTGCTTTTCTTTACACCTCAATTATACCACTTTATTTGAGCCATAAAAAAAGACCATCGACTTTGTCGATAGTCTGA
>JAFQKG010000179.1 GCA_017397025.1 Erysipelotrichaceae bacterium
CGCATTATGACAAAGTTCTTCAGGCACTCATCAATCTGGATCAGAAAAAACAGATGAAAGTACGTCTTCGTGAACAGTGTCAGTTTACTTCTCTGAAATTCTTTGATAAATTCCTGCAGGACGACAGACGACATTATCATAGTGAATTCCTTTCCATGGGACCTTTGAAGCTCCTTCAGGATGGTTCGCTGGGTGCACGTACAGCTGCCCTTTCACGTCCTTATGAAGATTCACCTTCTGAAAAAGGACTGATTGTTATTCCAGAACCTCAGCTTGAAGCCTTTCTAAAAAAAGCAAAAGATCATGATATGGGTGCTGCAGTACATGTCATTGGAGATGAAGCATGTGATTCAGTTCTGAATGCTTATGAAAAAATCAATGATGTCGGCAACCCATTAAGATCTGGTCTTGTTCATGTGCAGATTACTCGAGATGATCAGCTAAAACGCATCGCTGATTTGAAGCTTCATAGTTACATACAAACTATCTTTGTCGATTATGATGCTCGTATTGTTAAGTCCCGTGTAGGAAATCTCGAAGAAAGCTCCTATGCATTCAAAACACTATTCGACACCGCATCCATTTCCAATGGTTCAGACTCTCCTGTAGAACTGCCTGATGTTTTAAAAGGAATTGAATGTGCTGTAACACGAACATCGATCACTGATCCTTCAAGAACGTTGAATGTCAAAGAAGCTCTCACATTAAAACAAGCCATTGAATCCTATACGACCGGCGGTGCCTATGCCTCCTTTGAAGAAAACATAAAGGGAAAAATTCAGGAAGGTATGCTAGCAGACTTCGTCATCCTTGAAAAAAATCCAATGACTGTACCAGCAAATGAAATTCATTCTATTCCTGTTTTAGAAACATGGATTGATGGAAACCAAGTTTATAAGAAAGTATAAAGAGGCAGTTCAGAGAATTGCCTCTTTCAATTTCTAAAAAAAAGTCTATAATTATAAATACGCCGGCTTAGCTCAGTTGGTAGAGCAACGCACTCGTAACGCGTAGGTCGCAGGTTCAAATCCTGTAGCCGGCACCAGTACCCTCAGAAGCCTTGTTTAAAGGCTTTTTTTGTGCTTCTGAGCCATTAAAAAACCTGCAAATTATGGCTCATTTATGGCTTAGAAGTACAACGAAAATATTTTTTGATGCTCGATTAAGATTTTCAAGTGAAGAAATTTTCAATGATGTCAACGCAGACAGAAAGGAGGTAAACCAATGTAGTGACCATACATTGGAGTCTCACTTTGCAAATAATTCAACTTAATAGAAGGAGATATAAAATGTATTGTAAAATTGAAAAAGAAGCAAATGAAAAGGGCAGAAGAAAAAATAGGTCAAATCATGAATACGAATGATTTCTCTCATTATCATACTGTTTGATATATAGAATATACATTACCTCATCCTTTTTGACTGAATATAAATACTCAAAAATGAAATATACCTTTCTTGTATTAAAAAAGACGCACCACAATGCGTCTAAGAGAGGTAACAGTTTATCTAAATAAACTGGAATTTCAAATTACGCCTCTTGCACCAGCTTCCCACAAATATGCTCTGGGGTCAAAACCAACAATACTGTTCTATATGCATGCTGTTTGATTTCAGCATTAATATATTCATCATCCTGCGTGAATTTATAACTCAGTTTTTTCGTAATATCAACAATTCGATCCAACTCATCCACAATCTCTATTTTTCCAAATACAATAACGCTTTTTACATTTAATGCCCACTCACCTTGGTTGCGATATCCCTCATCATAGGTGCAAAATGAAACTCTGCTGTCTTTTTTCAGCGCATCTAGCCTATGTCCTACTTTTCCACAGTGAAAATAAATCTTGCCATCCTCTTCATTATACCAGTGATTCATAGGCATTCCGTATGGATAATCGTTGTCACCGTGGACCGAAAGAACACCTCTTTTTTCTGTTTTAAGTATGTATAGACATTCTTCCATAGATATTTTCTTATTTTTTCTAATTAATTCTCTAAACATTATTTTTCATTGACTCCTACAAATTCTACTTTTACTGAGCTCAGTATATCATGAAATATTTTGAATGCCTATCATTTGATACCTACTCAATACGACCTATTTCTGTTTGATTTGAAAAATGAAGCTCCATATAAACGCAGCATCATACTGCAATACATGCACAAATGATCATGAATGCTTTTTGTGTACTCATCCTATTCGCCAAATTTTTTAGTGATATTATAGATTAATTGAGCATAGATGCACAGAAATCACATCAGTTTTCTTGTTGTATTTTGGTCAGTTTTTACCTTTATCTTCATTTTTTTTCATGTTATTCTTGACATATAGAGAAGTCCAGAATGAAAAGGAGGAATTCTATGCTGAACTGGATGATTTTAGGAATTGAACCCACAAAAAATAAAGAATTAATTGTATCTGCATACCGTAAACAATTGCTGAATGTAAACCCTGAAGATAAACCAGAAGAATTCAAAGAATTGCGTGCTGCCTATGAAGAAGCTTTAAAATGGGCTGATCTAAATGATTCTCCTAATCACCAAAATAATGATCCTGTTCAGCTTTGGCTAGATCAGATTCATTCTCTGTACAATGATTTCTCACGTCGCATCGTTCCTGAAAACTGGGAAAAACTGCTTTTGCATGATGTGCTTACGGCGTTGGACACTCGTCCTCTTGCTGAAGATGCTCTTTTAAATTTTTTGAAAGAAAACTTTTATATTCCGCAATCTGTCTGGATTGTACTCAACAAAACTTTCTTATGGACTGAAAGAAAAGAAGAACTTGATGAAGCCTATCCTAAAGATTTCATTCAATACGCTGTTTTGAATGGCATTCGCTACCCCGAAAATTTACCATATCATTTATTTCAGCCAGGAATCAGTGCAAATGACTGCGATGAATTTAGAAGGATATACTATCAAGCATCCCAGAGCTCTCCTGATGAAATGTCCTCACTAGTTGAAAAACTTAATAGTCTCTCTGAGCATCATCCTTATGGAGATCTTTTAACCTATCATCTGATGATTGAAAACGGCGATCAAGCAGGAATTGCAGGGCTTAAAAAGCTCGCTGATACTTATCCTCAAGACCTGAAGCTTCAGCTGGAATGGGCTGCTCAATGCATGAAGCTGGCTGACTGGTCTCAAGCTGCAACTTATACACGCAGTATTTTGTCTGTTTTTCCTGATGCTGTCCAAGCCAAGTCAATGCTGGCAAACTGTCTGGCAAATCAAGGCCATTACGAAGAGGCCAAAAAGCTTGTTTTTCAATTGATGGATGACGCAGGCGGTGACCAAAAGCGCATTTATGAACTCAATCAGCTCATCCAGAAGTGGAATGAAAATCTGATTCAGATTCTTGAAAAACAGCTTCAGCAATCCCCAGATTCTATAAAAACTAAACTGCAGCTTGGCTGGTGCTATCTCCAGAACAATCGCTCTCAAGATACACTGCAGTTATGTCAAGCAGTCAGTCCTGAATATGAGGATCAGTATGATTACCATAATATAATCGCAAAAGCTTTATATTCTTTAGCTGATTATACAAATGCTTTTTCTCATTTAAAAAAAACAGTAGAGATTTTACAGTCCATGGAACCTGATGGAACAGAGCAAACTGAAACACGTATACAGTCCTTACCTGAAAAACTGCAAATGCAAGGCAGTTGTTTAATCAATATGGGTTATTTGGATGAAGCAATTCATAAATATGAACAGGCTCTTGAATTAGCTCCAGAAAATCCTGAAGTATTAACTCACATGGGACGTCTTTTAAACTATATTGGAAAACATGAACGAGCTATTGAAATTTATGAAAAACTAACAGCAATCATGCCCGATTCTTATCATGGCTTTTATTTACTTTCTCAGACTCTATATGATTTAGGAAGAGATCGAGATGCTTTTGAATCTGTCAATCGTGCACTTGAGCTTGAAGGCGGAGATTTAAATGTGTACCTTTTGAAAATTCGAATCCTTCTACGCAATGGCGCTTGGCAAGGTGCACGCAGTCTGATTAATTTCCTGCATCAGCATGGCATTACAGATGATTTCAATACACTGTGGTGTGAAGCTCAACTTTTTGAACAAGGTGAAAACAACAAAGAAAAAGCTCTTGAGCTGTATCGTATGCTTGCCTCTCGCATCGAAAAGGGAGAGCCATTCCAAGAAGCCAGCAAGCTGTATTTCCGACTGCTCTGTTTAGAGGCAGAAAAGCTGGATGCCAACAAAAGCGAAGATCGTGCCAAAATGCTTGAACTGGCTGAAAAAGGATTATCTTACGATGAAAATGATTTTTCATGCCTGGACTATAAAGCATGGCTTCTAAAACGCGATGGTCAAAGAGAAGAAGCACTTGCCATTTATCACCGTCTTGAAGCTGTTCCTCGCCGGTCGATGAACGTCGAAGAAGAATTAGCTCAGCTTTACTACAATGATTTAAATCGTGATGCCGACAAGGCACTTCACTACTACAAAAAATTATTGGCAAATAGCGAAAAACCAGTGTATTTGTTCTATGCAGGAACCTGCTGCAGATATTTAAATCAGTGGAACGAAGCAGAACAATACTTCCTCCGTCTTCAGGAAATAGCACCAAATGATGTTGATGGATACAATGGCATGTCTTTCCTTTATGAAAAAATGAAACAATATGATGATGCACTGGTTCAGATCAACAAAGTTCTTGAACTCATTCAAGATTGGGAAGGCAATCAGTCTAGATTTTATTATCATAAGTCTCGGATTCTTCGCCGCTTAAATCAACCTATAGAGGCTATGTCAGTGATTGATGAACTCACTGAAAAATATGGAAATGAAAATAGTTATCAGGAGAAATTTGAAATCTGCTGTCAGTTTGGACTGTGGGAGCGTGCCAAACAGCTGTTGAAAGACTGGCGACAAAATGGTTCAAAGAAAAACAGACAATACGCTGCTTCCATTGATTTAAAGCTGTTCTCAGGAAAAATTGATGAGGCTCGCTCTGATTTGAAAAAGGCATCCAAAAAGCTGAATGCCAGTGATTATGAACGATTAAGTCTTTTGATCGGTGAATTGGATGGTGAAGAAGACATTCAAATGTCTATATGGAAAAAAAGAGCCGAAAAACGCCAAGATAAAACACATGAGCTGATGAACATGGCTCAGGTTCAATGGTGGAATGGCCATTATGACAAAGCACGTGAGTATGCCCAGGAAGCTCTGAATCAGCTTGAAGAACTGATTCCTAATAAGAAAAATTTTGAGGCTCTCTATCGTGGGCGTCGGGCTTTGTCTTTGGCGATTCTGGGACGTTTTGAAGAAGCTGTCTTAGAACTGCAGTATGTTCGCAGGTTACCATTATGTGAAAACTGCAATTATTGTTCGTGCAAAGACGCAGATATTTTTGAAGCAAACATGGAAGAATTACGCGGCAACTGGTCTGAAGCATTAAGACTTCACCGTGCTGGTGCTGAACAATGGCCGGATGATATGGATTTTGTATCCGGAATGCGCCGTATGATGAGAAAGGAATGATTATATGATTATTGGTATTGATTTAGGTACAACCAACAGTTTAGTTTCCTGTTTTCGTCATGGAAAAGCTGAAATCATTCCGAATCGACTTGGCAAGTCTTTCACTCCATCTATCGTCAGCATTGACGAACATGGAACAGTATATATAGGAGAAACTGCAAAAGAACGCGGTATGCTTCATCCTTTAGAAACTGCAAAAGTTTTTAAACGTGCTATGGGAACTGACAAGCAGTTTATGCTTGGAAATCAAATTCTTCGAGCAGAAGAATTGTCCAGTTTGCTGCTGCGCAGTCTAAAAGAAGATGCAGAAGCATATCTGAATGAAGAAATCACTGAAGCCATTATCAGCGTTCCTGCTTACTTTAATGACCTGCAAAGAAAAGCTACTAAACTGGCAGGAGAGCTGGCAGGACTAAAAGTAAATCGCATCATCAACGAACCAACTGCTGCAGCAATTGCCTATGGCATATCTCAGCAGCACACTCATACCCGATATTTAGTTTTTGACTTAGGCGGCGGTACTTTTGATGTGTCCATACTGGAACGCTATGGCTCTATTATGGAAGTTCATGCCATTGCAGGCGATAACTATTTAGGCGGTGAAGATTTTACTGCGCTGCTCTGCAGTATCTTTCTTGAAAAAAATGGCATTGCGCCTGAATCGCTGGATGTTCAAAGAATGAACGAAATTCTCAAAGCTGCAGAAGAATGCAAGTGTGCATTTTCTAAACAGGATGAAGTAACCATGAGCTGCACATTTGATGACAAAACGTATACCCTGCATTTGAATCTTGAAGAATATGAAAAGGCATGTTCTCCTCTTTTAGAAAAACTCCGTCGTCCGATTGAACGCAGCCTGAAAGATTCAGGTATTCGTCTTCACGACATTGCTCACATCGTTTTAGTTGGCGGTGCAACACGCCTTCCAGTCATTCAGCGTTTTGTAAGCCGTCTTTTTAACCGTACACCTTCAATGCTGGTAGACCCTGATCAAGCTGTCGCTTTAGGTGCTGCTGTTTCCTGCGCCATGAAAGCTCGTGATAAAGACATCCAGGAAATTGTATTGACGGATGTCTGTCCATATACACTTGGTACAGAGATTGTTGCATACAATGGCTATTTTGAAGAAACCGGGCACTATCTGCCTATTATCGAACGAAATACTGTCATTCCTGTCAGCAGAACACAAACAGTTTACACTGCCCATCACAATCAAACCCAAGTCAACATAAAAGTCCTGCAGGGAGAAAGCAGAATGGCTTATCAGAATCTACTTCTAGGACAAGTTGAAGTTCCAGTTCCTGCAGGGCCAAAAGGAAAAGAATCTGTGAGTATTACATATACCTATGATGTCAATGCATTGCTTGAAGTTGAGGTACTGGTTCACTCTACAGGTGTCAGAAAAACTATCATTATTCAGAATGAACAAACTCGTATCAGTGAAGAAGAAGCTGTTGCTCGTCTCAAAAAACTTCAGTATCTGAAACAAAATCCGCGATATGAAGAAGCCAATCTTTTACAGCTTTTACGCGGTGAACGTCTTTATGAAGAAATTCCTGAGCAAAGACATGAAATCAATCTAGCTCTAATGAATTTCGAGCAGGCTCTATCTGAACAAGACCGCACTAAGATTGAAGTTTCTCGTAAAGAGCTAACCCATTTCCTAGATAAAATAGAATTTCACCCAAACAAATGACGAACAAAATGTTCGTCATTTATCATTGCGGAACAATCCGTTCATAAGATTCATCCCCCTCAATCAATAGCAGGTAATCAGACACAATGAATTGAGTTTAATATAATGACATGTTTTTACCGATAGGCCTCCATGAGTTCACTTACGTAAATTTCATTCCCATATTCATCCAGAATCTGAATTGGTTCACCAAATGAA
>JAFQKG010000016.1 GCA_017397025.1 Erysipelotrichaceae bacterium
AGCTTCAGATGGTGTCCAGTAAGCACCCAGAACGTCATTCTGAGATACTGCGAACTGAGACTGCAGAGACAGAGCTGCCAATGCAACGTTAGCCTTAACTGCTTCAGAAGCAGCAGCGTTTACGTTAGAAGGACCCAGAGCGCGAGTTTCGAAACGCTTAACCTGGTTTGCTTCGTTAGTCAGCCAGTCAGCCAGATCCATAGCTTCAACTGGGAATGCAGTCTGAGAGTTTACACCAATCTGCTTATAGCCACCAAATGAAGACATCTGAACCTGTTCACCACCAACTGTGAATGTAGGCAGTTTAGTTGCAGCATAGTTTTCACCCAGAGAAGTGCTGATTGCATCAGCGTTCCAAGTACCAGATACACCAGCAGCAATTGTGCCATCCTGAATACCAGCAGTCAGAACTGTATCATCACCAGTGATGAATGCAGGATGAGCTGTGAAAGCCTTGATTGCTTCAGCAGTAGCCAGACCATTAGCATTGTTGAAATCGCAAGTCTGATTGCCGTTTGCATCGATAGCCAGAGTTCCGCCATTGCCCAGGAAGAAGCTAGCGATGTACCAACCGTTAGAAACATCCATGAACACCTTCTTACCAGCAGCTTCAGCAGCAGCCAGCATGCCATCCAGAGTCTGAACATCTTCTTCTGTGAAGACAGACTTGTCATAGTACATGAAGTAACCGTTGTCAGCAGTCATTGGATATGCATACAGCTGTCCATCCAGAGTAGCAGCGCCAACAGCACCTTCACCGTTACGAGCGATTACATCTTCAGCGTTACGAGTCACTTTGTACAGAGCACCAGCAGCAACCAGATCTCTCAGCTGGTCATTAGCGAATGCAAATACGTCAGCAGCAGCAGCTGGATCTTCCAGATACTTAGTCTTAGCATCAGGTTCACCTACAACAGCCAGAGTAATATCCCAAGTCTTATCAGGGTTAGCAGCGATGAATTCATCGATCATAGCCTTAGTCATGTCCTGATCGTCCTGAGCAGCCCAAACCTTCAGAGTAACAGTTGTTGGTTCATCAGTACCAGCATCGTCACCTGCAGGAGTGTTAGTGTTACCGCATGCAGCCAGTCCAAGAACCAGAGCAGCAGTAAGAAGCAATGCAAATAATTTCTTCATTTTTCTTTCTCCTCCATTTTTAGGAAAACGTTTTCTTCCTAAAAATTACTATATCAGGTTTTCTTGAATTTGCAAGCGTTTTCATCTCAAATTGTTTATTTCTGAATTAGTTCTTTTTTTAACAAATTCAATTCATTCACTTTATAAATCGGTACATTTTCAGGGCATTTATGATTTGATTGAATGTTGGATTCAATATAGATCGCCGATAAACCTGCATTTAATGCTCCTTCGATGTCACACAACGCATCATTTCCAATCATCACAGTCTTTTCCCTGTCCAACCAATAAGCATCTATCATTTTCTCATAAAAATGAACATCCGGTTTCTTTACACCCGCATCAGAAGAATAGAGAATCCCATCAAAATAATGATTTAAACCAAGGAAAACGATTTCCTGTTCAGTGAATACACGCTGAGCATTGGTTAAAAGATACATCTTTTTCCCCTCCATTTTCAAAGCTCTCAAAAGCTCTTCACCACCATCATAAAGTTTCAGTCTTTTTAAAGACAAAGCACGAAATCTTAGCATCATTTCTTTTACAGTCTGGTTTGTGCACTGAATCCCTTTCTTCTCAAACAGCTTCATAAAAACTGTTTCCAAATTGATTTCAGCATATTTTCCTCTTTTTTTCTTAAGCCTTCTTTCTTCTATTTCACACAGCTTTAGATATGTCTTTTTTAATTCATCTGCCATATATTCTGCACGATGCAGAAAGAATTCATGAGAAAGAGCTTCCCATAAACTTAACTGATCTTCATCAGTCCAAATATCCACCAATGTGCCATACAAATCAAAAATAATATTGTCATATTTCATTACTGATCTTCTCCATTTCTTTTCATTCATCTTATGAATCATTTTATCTTTTATTGTATCCGATGAACAAGTATCTGTCACACCTCGTTTTCCTTTTTAAAGCAGCATGATTTTGCATTTCAGCAAGTCCATGTACAGCATCTTGCCCTTTCATGCTATACTGACATCAGGAGGGTAAGAATATGACTGAATTATCTGAATTGATTTTAAGCGAATATCAGGTTCGAAAAACCAGAAAGCAAAAAACTGAGTTCATTGAGCTGTTGAAAGAACACTTGACTGATCACACTGTCACTATTGAATCTGGAGGTTTCACTCGCTCTAGAAACATTGTTGTTGGAGATGTCGAGAATGCACAATTTATTCTAGCAGCTCATTACGATACTCAGCCTGTACTGCCTTTTCCGAATTTTCTTACTCCCAAAAACATGCTGATTTATCTTCTCTATATCATCTTCATCTTTATGTTTTTCTTTGGAATCACTTTACTAGTAGTGCTAGGTGCACGGCTTCTTTTTCAAAACACTCAGATTGCAGGTGCACTGGCACGTCTTACACTTGGACTTCTTTTAATTGGCATGCTGTTTGGTCCTGCAAACAAACATACTGCCAATGACAATACTTCTGGTGTCATCACTCTCATCGAAGTAATGCATGATCCTCAAATTGCTTCAAGAGCTGCATTTGTTTTCTTTGATCAGGAAGAACTTGGACTATTTGGCTCTGCTTACTTTGCCAAACTGCACAAAGAAACGATGAAAAACAAACTTTTGATCAATTTTGACTGTGTCTCAGACGGTGATCACCTGATGTTCATCTTCAGTAAAAACGCTAAGCAGCTAAAAGAACAGTTTCAATCTGCTTTTCCTTCCACAAAAGAAAAAGAAGCTATCCATACCGATGCTTCTTCAACATTGTATCCATCTGATCAGATGAATTTTAAACAATCTGTTGGTGTTGCCGCTTTCAACAAGAACAAATGGATTGGATATTATATGGATAAAATCCACACTTCAAAAGACACGGTTTTTGACAAAAAGAACATTGATTATCTTGTCACAGGAATCAAAAAGCTATTGCAATAAATGAGACGGAAATCCCGTCTCATTTATTTTACTTCAACCTCAAACAAATCTCTTGGGAACTCAGTCAATGAAACTGCGCCCTCTTCTGTGATTAGAATCATATCTTCTACACGTGTATAGCATTCTTCCGGAAACATCATCTTTGGTTCTGAACAGAATACCATGCCAGGTCTAAGTACTTCTTCACAATCTTCTTTGATCCATGGCACTTCATGAACTTCAATTCCAATCTGATGTCCATTGGAAGCACCTGTTCCAATCTTGAATCTCAGATAATCCTGATAACCAAGCTCACAAGCCTTTTCCCAGATAAAGCCATACAGTTCACCTACTTTAGTCTTGTTAGGAACGATTTTTGAAATCATGTAAGTCTGGCATTCCTGAAGCGCAAAATAACCATTCTTCACATGCTCTGGAGCCTTGCCAAAATAAACAGATCTACCCCAGTCACTGCAGTATCCCTGATCCATAAACCCTACGTCAAAGGCAATTCCTGTTCCTTCTACCAGCACTGTATCTCTAGAGAAATCAAAGTTTTCTTCTGGAGATTTGAATGTTTTTCGAGTCTTCAAGCCTGCAGTTGGAGGAAATGAGAAATCCTGAATGCCATGAGTCAAGCCATACTCCATAATAGCACGCTCTACATCATATTGAGTCATTCCTTTTTTCAGATTTTTGACCACATGCATGATAGCGTCATCTGTAAATTTAGCAAGTTTCTTCAACTGTGCAATTTCTTTTTCATCTTTAATCTTTCTGATTTCATCAAACAATGTCTCAACCAGAACAAGTTCAACTTCTGGATCTACTTCCTTGAAGGTTTCTTTGAACCAGGCTTCACAATCTCTGCCAATTCCGATTTTCTTTCCGTCAATGATTCGACTTAATTCATCTTCAAACTGATCCATATATGAAATTACAACATCATGTCCTGGAAAATAATCCTTATAGCGTGGAATACACAAAATTGTTGTTTTTCCTTCACGATTCATGTAAATCATGCATTCTGGAATAATGTGTGAGCCTGAAATAGGTGCATCCAGATTAAAACAATATCTCTGCCAGAAATATCCCGTACATTCACTTAAATACTGAAAGCTAGCTCCAGAGGCAAACAGCACTCCATCCAAATCTGTCTTTAATAATTCATTTAAACATTTTTCTCTTCTTGGTGATAACATCTTACATCCCCCTGTTCACTTAATCATCTTATCACATTTCTGTAAATTTTACATATCTTTTTTGTATGCGTTTTCAATTTTTGTGAAAATCAATTTTCATCTTGCTGTTTTCATGGTATGATTATACCGTTTGAAGGAGATGAACTCTATGAAGCCTGTCACATTAGAACTCATGACAAAATTCCGCTATCTGTCTGACTTAAAACTCTCAGACAGCACAAATACCCTGTTTTATACAGAAACTATCGCTGATATGGACAACAACAATTATCTGCAGCGCCTTCACAAGTTAGACACAGTCACAAAAGAATCTGAGGTGCTGATTGACTATCGCAAAAGGTGCAGCACTTACTTAATGAAAGATGGATCACTGCTTTTGGCAGATCAGGACCCTGAGATTAAAACAGTGCATACTCGCTTTACAAAGGTAGAAACAGATGGAACTCAAACTCCTGCTTTCACTTTGCCTTTGCAAGTCAGCAGCATCAAAGATTTGGATGAAAACACTTATCTGATCAGCGCAACGATTCATCGAAGCTGTCCTGACTATCACCATCTGACAACTGATGAACAGCTTGAAGTCGAAGCCAAGAAACAGGAAAATCAGGATTATGTTGTTTTCGATGAATACCCATTCTTCTTTAATGGTGCTGGCATCATGAATGGTGAAAGAAATGTACTGATGCTTCTTAACAAAGATACGCTTGAAATCACAGATCTTGTTCCACTGACAATGGATGTTGAATCTTATGACATCGAAGGAGATGAACTGATTTATTCTGGTGTTGATTATGTAGATGTCAAAGGACTATGGAGCTGGGTCTATCAAGTAAATCTGAAGACGCTTGAAACAAAAGTTCTTTTTGATGATAAGCTGATTATAGGACGTGTCTTCTATCACAATCACAAAGTTATTGTTTTAGGAACAGATGGTGCGGCAGTTGATGGAAAAGACTTCTATGAACTCAAGGATGGCAAACTGACCCTTGTTTTGAAAAACGAAGGTTCTCTGCACAACAGCGTTGGTACAGATTGTCGCTATGGAAAACTAAAAAACTATGTTAAATTTGATGATACATCATATTTCATCGACACTGTTGACAGCCGTTCCAATCTGGTTCGATTTACAGGAACATCGCTGGAAAAAATCACTGATTTTGAAGGATCAACTGACGATGCTGCCATTGACGAAAATGGTACATGGATTATTGCCATGACTGAGCAGAAACTTCAGGAAGTCTATGAAGTCGTTGATGGTACACCTGTACAGCGTACGTTCCTGAACGAAGAAGTGCTGAAAGATGTCTATGTCGCAAAACCTCAAAGACTCTGTGTTAAACAGGAAGAACCTGTGTATGGCTGGGTACTGCTTCCAAAAGACTATGATCCTGAAAAGAAATATCCAGCAATTCTGGATATTCATGGCGGACCTAAGGGAGTCTATGGAGAAAACTATTATCATGAAATGCAGGCATGGGCTTCCAAAGGCTATTTTGTCATGTATTGCAATCCACATTGTTCGGATGGTCGAGGAAATGAATTTGCTAACTTCCTGAAACATTATGGAACAACAGATTACGAAGATCTAATGAAATTTGTAGATGAAGTGCTCAAACTCTATCCTGCTATTGATCAGGAACGCGTTGGCGTAACCGGAGGAAGTTATGGCGGTTATATGACCAACTGGATCATCGGCCACACTGATCGTTTCAAATGCGCTTGTGCACAGCGTTCTATTTCCAATCGTATTTCTCTGATTGTTTACAGCGATTATGGCATTGATACTCCATTTGAATTTGGTTTGACGGAAGTGGATGACTGCTTCGACCTGTTCTGGGACCGATCACCTTTAAAATATGCCAACAACGCAAAAACACCAACATTGTTTATTCATTCCACCGAAGACTACAGATGTCCAATTTCTGAAGCCATTCAGATGTACACTGTACTCAAATGCCGTGGAGTAGATACAAAACTGGTTGGCTTTATCGGTGAAAATCACGATTTATCAAGAAGTGGAAAACCTCATCATCGTCTGCGCAGATTATCCGAAATCACAGAATGGATGGACAAATATCTTAACTAATGCCTCTTAAGAGGCATTTTCTATCGTTGTACTACCCAACTTTTAACATAGATTTAACATTTCCAAAACAAAGATGATTATAATACTTGTGTATTTAGTGAGGTAATTAAATGGAATACTTTTTAGAAACAACTGAGACCATTCAAAACGGACTAGGATTTCAGCATTATGATTCATTGCATCTATCTTGGTTGTTTATTTTTATTGCTATTGTCATCTTATCCATTCATTATTATCGAAATGCATCCGAATCAAATCGTGCAAAATGGAGAAAAATAACAGCTCTTTTATTAATTTTAGATGAGCTATGGAAAATGTTTTTCCTATTTGCAGGTGGAAACTATCAGTTCAGCTATCTTCCTTTGCATCTATGTTCAATCAATATCTTTGTGATTGCTTATCATGCATGGAAGCCAAACCGACTTCTTAGCAGCATTCTTTATACTGTTTGCATTCCAGGAGCATTGGCTGCATTGCTGTTCCCTTCATGGACCAAGCTCCCTTTGATGAATTTTATGCACCTTCATAGCTTTACAGTTCACATTTTACTGGCTTTGTATCCAATTGTACTTACTGCTGCCGGTGAGATTCACCCAAAACTGTCCGATATTCCAAAATGTCTTGGGATATTAGTGGGAGCAGCGATTCCAATTTATCTAATCAATTTGTGGCTAGGCACTAACTTCATGTTTTTAATGGAAGCTGATGTCAACAACCCTCTCTACCTATTTGAGCAGGCACTAGGGTCACATCTATGGGGATTTCCGATCATCATTTCTGCAATTCTCATTGTTATGTATACTCCTTGGATTCTCCATGATAAACGCAAAGAAAAACTATCTCATCAACATTAGCACAGCAAACGCTGTGCTTTTATTATCCCCAGCACAGTAAAAATCTGTGACATAAACAAGAAAAAAAGGAGGTCATAAGACCTCCCAAAGAGATTTAATTTGTATAGTTATCGAAATAGCCCTGAACCAGCACAACTGGTGTTCCTTTGTCTCCTGAACCGCTAGTCAAATCACAAAGTGAACCAATCAAATCAGTCAGCTGACGAGGAGTTGTACCCTGTGAAGCCATATTGCCTACCAGTGAACCTTCCTTTTCACGAATACTCTTGGAAATCGCTTCTTTCAAAGCTTCACCGCTAAGATCTTTGAAATCATTGTCAGCCAGATATTTCAGCTTCAGTTCATTCGGTGTTCCAATCAAGCCATCAGTGAATGCAGGTGATACAACTGGATCAGCCAGTTCCCAGATTTTACCTTGAGGATCTTTGAACGCACCATCTCCATAAACCATGACTTCAACATGCTTTCCTGTCGCCTTCAACACACGATCCTGAATATCAAGAACCAAATCTTTGCATTCTCTTGGGAACAGCTTGATCTGATCTTCTGTTGACTTGTTAGAGCCAAGCAGGCCATATTTTTCATTGCACCCGCTGCCATCAATCGATTCAGTCATCAAATCATCCAATGAGCAGACTACTTTAGCTCCTGCTTCAAGCAGAATTCTCTTTGTGCGCTTTCTTGTATGAATATCGCAGTTGATTACATGATCTGCATAGTTCAAAATCGTACGGGCATTATTTGCAAATACTATTTCTGCTTCCGCTCCGCAGGATTCAATCAATGATCGATAATATTCTACGTAATCAACCCCTGTAAATTCATGCACATTTTCACCAAACAGTTCACGATACTTTTCCAACGAAAGCACATCACTATATGGATTGATCTGAGCAGCATCAATCTGATCCCAAGTCAACAGTGCATTGCCTACTTCATCAGATGGGTAGCTCAGCATCAAGACCACTTTCTTAACACCTTTTGCAATACCGCGTAAGCAGATGGCAAAACGATTTCTTGACATGATTGGGAAAATCACACCGACTGTTTCTCCTCCAAGCTTAGTCTTAACATCCTTGGCAATATGTTCTACTGAAACATAGTTTCCCTGTGCTCTTGCAACAATCGATTCAGTGATGGCAATTACATCACGATCCCTTAATTCAAAGCCCTCGGATTCTGCAGCTTCTAATACACTCTTTGTCACTATTTCAGCCAAATTATCACCTTGACGAATAATAGGACAGCGTACTCCTCTTGATACAGTACCGACTTTTCTTTCTTTTTTCATTTGTAAATCTCCTCTTTAGGGAGGCTGACAACGACAAAAAATGAAGCATCAGTCTTCCTAAACAATCATAGCAGAAATCATTTATAGTTTCTATCATTTTGACTGATATTTTGTGCTACATCTGTCAGTGATATGAAAACTTCTTTTCCTTTTCTTTCATTTTTTGCTTGTTTCTTTTCATCAATTTGAAAGAAACCACTGAACTTTTGACATCAGTCTGTCAAGTTCACTGTTCCACCGACAAAAGAGCGACAAGTCTAAATATTAAGAAATGAGTTAATCCTCTTTTATCATTCCCGACTTTGGATTTATGCATTCACAGTTTTCATCTTTTGTACGTAAGATACAATATGAATTCCAGCTTAGTTAGCCTCCAGATTGTCTTTAATGATGTTACGATTCAAAAAGATGGATTTCACAATACCTCTATTAAAACATACAAGTACAGAGAATCAGAATCAAAGCATTAACTGAAGGTACCGTTATCGTATCAATGCCGCCATGAGAAATCAGCTCTGTGTACGCACCAGCACATGATGTCATAATCGACATCAGAATGCATTGTCCAAATGAATAAGCTGTAAATGTACTCAAGATTAGCACTCCTATCACAAAGGATACTGCAAACATCGCAAGTGTTCCTTCCCAGCTTTTGTTTTCATCTGCAAACGCAATATGGACTTTATGTTTACCATAAGGAATACCCACAAGCGCAGCAGCCGCATCACCGCATCCCCACATCATTATCGCCGCAATCGCAAGCATCTCCTGATGAAAAAGACCACCGCACAAAGCAACAAGAGCTGCATCCGTTAAAAACAGCTGAAGCAGACTTGTTTTAATTTCACCGGTTTTTTTCTGTGTTAGCAGCTCTGAAAAACCTTTCCATTTTTCTGCAATCATCAAAATTGGATAGACAATTACAGCAAACAGTACAAGCACCAATGAAGCTGTCAGCCATCCATCTGAATGATAAACAATAACAGCGCTGGAACAAAATGCTACAGCGTGCAGCATCTTGCGGAAAACATATTTTGGAATTCGAATAAAAAAGTGACAAACCAAAAGCACAAAAGCAACTGGCAAGACAAATCTAAGATATTTTGCGAAGCAAACCAAAACATCCATTACCAAACTCCAAGACTGAATCAAATCCCAATAATTTAAAAATATCATAATAGCCCCTAGCACTGTAAGAACAGCTCCAGTCACTAGCCCAATGGTACGATTGGATACTCGATTAGCAAACTGTGCTGATACCAAGGAAGAAGCAGTGGCCGTTATGATGCACACCAAAAGAACATCGCCTCTCTCAAATAATATTGCTGGATGAATAACAATGTGAGAAACAGAAGCAATCAATGCAGTGAACGTCATAATCAGTGTGCTTGTACCAACTGAGCTTTTCAGCTCCATACCTAAAAAAGCAGTGAATACAACGAGCATCATCATGCCTCCGCCTGAACCTACAAACCCTGATCCAAAACCAATCGTCAACCCAAAAAACAGAGAAATGAGTATTCCTTTTAAATTTAACCCCTGGCCTTTTGCCACAGTTTCCTTTCGTTCAGTATCCGGTTTTATTAAAAAGCGAATTCCAATAAAAAAAGTTAGAAACAAAGTAAAACCGCCTAAGACAGCATTTCCTGCCTTCCATGCCGCTACACTTCCCAATGTGCACATCAGGACAATGCAAAGAAACATCAGCCAGCCGCGCTTTAAATCAATGTTTTTATGTTTGATGTAAATGTAAGAAGTAACCGCAGAGCCTAGCACATCACTGGCAAGGGCAATTGCAGTTGCCTGATAAGCGCCTGTTTCACCCGAAAAAGAAGGACAAAGTACAATTAAAATTGGGACCATCACCGTTGCAGCCGACAAACCTGCTAACCCCGTGCCTATTCCAGCTAGGATAGCGGAAACCACAATCCAAAACCACTCCATGTATCTCTTCCTTCTTTCTTTATGAACTCTTCTTTGTTACAATTATAATCGACATCTGTTGTTTTCACAATCGACAGATTTTTATGAATTGTCGTTTTAAGGAGACCGTCATGCATCAAAAAATAATGATTACAAAACACAAAATCCAGACTTCATTGATTCATTTGCTTCAAAGTAATTCCATTCATCAAATATCCATCTGTGAGCTTTGTCATCAAGCACAGATTCATCGTTCCACTTTCTATAAGCATTATGGCAGCCAATATGATGTGCTTAATGAAATCAGTACACAATATCTAAAAGATGCTGAAAACTGCATTCAAGGTGCAGATGCCCAAGACAAAGAAAGCGTTGCAAAGGCAGTTGCCTCTTTGCTTGAATACATGGAGGAGCATCTGGAGCTTTCTCGTCTTTTGCTAAACAACATCATCGATGCAGCATTTGCAGAAAAAGTCTTTTCGCTCCAGAAAGTCAGTGAACTGTTGCAGCAAAGTCTCTCTCATGTTGAACCATACGAAAAGCAGGCAATGATTTCTTTTGTCATTTACGGATGTTGGAGACTGCTTATCAGCTGGCTCAACGACTCTAATCGAATCAGTCCAGATAAACAAGCCATTTTGATGCTTTCACTTGCAGGAAAAATCTGTCATTCTTCATAATTTATCACATCAATTTTGTGAAAATACGCTATAATAAAACCAATAAATTGGAGATTTTATGAATAACACTACAACTAAAAATATATATAGCCTAGAAACCCTTATCTTTGTGGTGGTGTTTTTTGGACTATTTGGATCACTTGCATCTATTATGGGACTTTCAAACATGATGAACACCCTGATGAATACAGCGTATGCCCTTTTGATGGATACTGTTTTTTACATCATGGCCATTTCTGTCATCGCAGGGGCAATCGGCAGCATTTTTATAGAATTTGGCGTTATTGCCATTTTGAATAAAC
>JAFQKG010000180.1 GCA_017397025.1 Erysipelotrichaceae bacterium
ACGAGTAAGAGGTTTAAAAAAGAATCAGCATCAAGCGCTGATTTCTTTTGCGTGCCACAACTTAAAAAGAATGGCAATATGGAGCTGTAAATAAAACTTCATGTCATTCTTTTTTTTGTGGTTTATTTTTAAAAATATCATGCTTTTCCGCTGCAAATCATTGAAAAAAGTGCCTACCATCAATGATAAGCACTTATTTGTCAACAATCTGAAAAGCGGCTTCATGCCGCTTTTATGCGATTGATTTATTCAGCTTTTCCAGCAGAACCGAACTGGTTCATCATTGCAACTACTTTTTCCTGAATTGCCTTAGCACCTGGAGCCAGCAGTTTACGAGGGTCATAACCCTTGCCCTGAAGATCTTTGCCTTCTTCGATGTACTTGCGAGTTGCAGCAGCGAAGACTAACTGAAGTTCAGTATTAACGTTGATCTTAGATACACCCAGATCGATTGCCTTAGCAATCTGATCAGCAGGAATACCAGAACCGCCATGCAGAACCAATGGCAGACCATTTGTAGCTTCCTGAATCTTGCCCAGAACTTCAAAGTTCAGACCAGCCCAGTTAGCAGGATACTTACCATGGATGTTACCAATACCTGCAGCCAGGAAATCAACACCCAGAGCAGCAATCTGACCGCATTCTTCAGGAGAAGCAACTTCACCCATAGAAGTTACGCCATCTTCTTCACCGCCGATACCGCCAACTTCACATTCAACAGAGATGCCTCTTGAATGAGCGAATTCCAGAATTTCTTTAGATTTAGCTACGTTTTCTTCAAAATCATAGTGAGAGCCGTCGAACATAACTGATGTGAAACCAGCTTCGATACAAGCCTTTGCGCCATCAAATGAACCATGGTCCAGATGCAGAGCTACTGGAACTGTGATACCCATGTAATCATGGATTTCCTTTACCATAGCTACGATTGTCTTGTAACCGCACTGGTATTTTCCAGCACCTTCAGATACACCCAGAATGACTGGAGACTTAGCTTCCTGAGCAGCTGCCAGGATAGACTTTGTCCATTCAAGGTTATTGATGTTGAAAGCACCTACGGCATAATGGCCTTCATGTGCTTTCTGAAGCATTTCTTTTGCTGATACTAACATAGAATAATTTCCTCCTCTATCGCACTCTTATTTTACTCCATTTAAGACCTAAATAAAAGTAATTTTTCATTTTTAACTACCTGAAGCTATTTTTTCTGTTTTTTCTTAACCCAAGTCAGTACCCCAGTCAAAACACAAACACCTATCACAAGTGTGCTAATCAGTATGCTCTGATCATAAGGATGCTGGATTTGTGTTTCATTTCCATTCAAATCAATTGAAAACCCAACAGAATCAGGATATCTTTTACTGACTGGCTCATCCATATTCAGCCAGCCAAGATATGTTCTGAAATCAATCCCAACCCGGACCCAGCGTGTTCCATTTTCATCAATGTATTCAACGCCTCCTTTAATTGGTATTTCTCTATCCAAGATTGAAGTTGGAGGTGCAGAAGCAATCATATTAGAATTTGGATATTCCCATAAAATAAGATATCCCTTTTGATTAAACTGAATGATTTCATTACTGGATTTCATATTGGGATGCTCATCCCAGAAATCATGCTGATCTTTGTGATGAGACATGAATTCCATCTCAAACCACGCTCCGGTATCATCCTCCATTTTCTGCATGCCCCAAAGTTTTCCTTCCGCATCTTTATAAGTAAAATCAACTCGGATTACTTTTCCTTTCTGAAGCACCGTAAGCACTTCATCAGAATCTGGGCTTTTTACAACATCTATGTCTTTGTCCGCTTGAAAAAGTCTGACCAAAGAATAAATCTCTCTTTGATGATCTTGATAGAAATCATCATTTTCTGGACCCACAATCATATCTGCATGCACATTCAAGATAAAGCAGCCCATAAGCAGCATGACTATCATCCAGTCCTTTATTTTTCTCAGCATTTTCTCACCTTTTTCTTTTTAAGCACAAATAGAACTCCAGTGAAAACACAAACACCAATCACAAGTGTGCTAATTATAATTTCTTTTGCATGCATCTCAAGAAAAGACATTTCAAGCTCAGGATAATCTGCAATATCAAAGTTTTCATCCAAGGTAAGAAAAATACTTTTCACTTCTGGCTCTGTATCTGAAAGCATGGCCTCCATATTCAGCCATCCACTGACTCCCATATGTGAAATACTTGTCCAGCGAACACCATTTTTATCTGTATACTCTGTACCTTCATAAAGCGGAAATTGTTTATCACGTGTAACTGAAGTAGGCAAAGTTCCTGAAATGTGATCAGAACCTGGATACTCCCAAACAACCAGCCAAGCATCTTCTTCAAAATAGATAGGCACATAGTACGTTTTCTTGAATTCTTCTTGATTCTCCATCCAAAAATCAATATTCGCATAAAACTTAGGCAAATGCTTCATCTTAAACCAGATGCCCTCATCCTGTGCTCCCCATAGCACTCCCTGTGAATCTTCATATAAAAAGAAGACACGAATGACACGATCTTTTTCAATGACTCCTACAATCTCATCAGACCCAGGATAATCAACAATCGCAATCGCTTTTTCTGCTTTATGCCAATATCCCCAAGTGTCAATTTCGCCTTCATGTTCATTAAAGAACTCTCCATCAGGAAACGCAATATAATCGGCATGGACACTCACCATTGAACAAAATAGAAAAACAGGTAAAAGCAGCATCATCCATCGCTTCATCCAATCACCTCTGTTTTCTATATAGCACATTTTTCTCATCGTTTCTATGAATTCATGGGCTGAAGTTCATTCTTTTTCCCTTTCCATGAATTTCTTGAAATTTGTTTCTCTCACTTCACTTATTTTTGATATAATAACGGGTGTGTGAGGTGATACAAATGAAGAAAATCGCATTTGACAACAACATGTATATTAAGATGCAGTCTGAAAAGATTTCAGAACGCATCCAGATGTTTGACAACAAGCTTTACCTCGAATTCGGCGGAAAACTGTTCGATGACTTTCATGCTTCAAGAGTACTTCCAGGATTTGAACCTGACACTAAAATCAAGATGCTTCTTGAAATGAAGGAAAAAGCTGAAATCGTCATTGTCATCAACGCTTCACATATTGAAAAAAACAAAATGCGTTCAGATTTAGGCATCACTTATGACCAGGATGTACTTCGTTTGATTGACGCTTTTCAAGCCATTGGACTTTATGTAGGGTCCGTAGTGATTTCTCAATATGCCAATCAGCCTCAGGCAGATCTTTTCAAAAAGAAACTAGAAGCATTAGGCATTCAGGTTGCACTGCATTATCCAATTGCAGGCTATCCTACCAACATTGAACATATTGTTTCAGAAGATGGATTAGGCAGAAACGAATACATTAAGACTAACCGTGAACTGATTGTCATTACTGCTCCAGGTCCTGGATCAGGAAAACTGGCAACCTGTCTTTCTCAGCTGTATCATGATCACAAAAATGGCATTAAAGCTGGCTATGCAAAATTTGAAACATTCCCAACATGGAACATTCCATTGAAGCACCCTGTCAATCTGGCTTATGAAGCTGCTACGGCAGATCTCAATGACGTCAACATGATTGACCCGTTCCATCTTGAAAAATATGGCGAAATCACAGTCAACTACAATCGTGATGTTGAAGCTTTCCCGCTTTTGAACACTTTGTTTGAACGAATCTTAGGGAAATCTCCATATAACTCACCAACAGATATGGGAGTCAATATGAATGGCTTCTGCATCGTTGATGATGAAGCTGCAAGACAAGCATCCAATGAAGAAATCATTCGACGCTATTATGCTGAACTGGTCGATTTAAGAAAAGACAAAGGCACTCAGCAAAGCGTAGATAAAATCGAAAACATTATGCAGCAGGCAGGCATCACTAAAGACTATCGCAAATGTGTCCAGCCTGCATTAAAGAAAGCTGAAGAAACAGGCAGTCCTGCATGTGCCATGGAACTTCCTGATGGAAGAATCATTACAGGAAAAACTTCTAAGCTGTTTGGATCATCCAGCGCATGCTTGGTCAATGCCATGAAAATAGCTGCTGGCATTGATGATTCCATTCCTTTGATTTCCCCTGCTGTTATTGAGCCAATTCAAAAATTAAAAGTCACTTCACTAAAAGGTCATAACCCTCGCCTTCACACCGATGAAGTCTTGATTGCGATTGCGATTACTGCAACAACCAATCCTGTCGCACAGCTGGCAATGGACTCTTTAGCTAAGCTTAAGAATTCTGAATTCCACTCTACTGTGATTCTTTCTGAAGTCGATATCAACACTTTAAAGAAACTCGGTATTCATGTTACCTGTGAGCCGCAGTACCAAACGAAAAAACTATATCATGGATAAGCTAGACATTTGTCTAGCTTTTCTTTTGATAATCAACTATGATAACATCAGGTGATGACATGATGGCAATTGAACGTGAATTAAGAAAGATAGACAAAGCTGAACAGAAATTCAGACAAAAATCTTTACTTTCTTTCCCATACAAAGAACAGCTCATGCATCATATCCCTGACAAGCTTCAGGACACTTTGAATCTTGCCTTTGAAAAAGCATTTAAAACTGCTTTTCTAAAGGGAACAGCCCTGTTAGAAAAAACGTATGATAAAGAAGAGCTTCAGATTGAACATGAGTCCAAGCAGCTGATGGTAGATCGAAAGGCAAATAGAAAGCATTTAAAAAGCATGGATAAAGCATCGAAAAAATCAGCCTTGATCCATGATGCATTGTCCACTTCTTCAGGTACAATCATGGGCTTTTTTGGACTAGGACTCCCTGATATACCTGTTCTTGTTTCTATCATCCTTCGCCATTTGTACACCTGCGCTTTAAGCTATGGCTATAATTATGAGGAAGAAAACGAAAAAGTCTATCTGCTTCGCCTGATTCGTGAATCCTTAGCTGAAGAAGTTGATCCAGCTGAATCTTTAGAAATAGAAATCAAAAAAACTGCAGCTGTTCTAAGCAATAGACTGCTGGTAGAAAAATTCATTCAAGGCATCCCCGTAATTGGAGCTGCAGGAGGTATTGTCAACCATCAAATCATCACAAGAATTTCTAAGTATGCACAAATCAGCTACAAGAAACGCTGGCTAAATGATCAGATAAACAGATTGAGATAATCTGTTTTCTTTTTCTTGATTCGTTGCGAACGCAACGATTATTTGATATAATTTAGTTGCAGTCGCAACGATTAGAAGGAAGGGATATCATGGATGCCATTATGAAATACATGACTCGTATTCATCGCTGTTTCAGACTCTGGCAGTCAGATCAGATGAATGAATTAAGTGGAATTGAACAGAATTATTTGTTTCACATCTGCAGAAAACCTGGAATTTCTCAGGAACAGCTGTCAGAACATATCATGGTCAATAAGTCCAATGTTGCAAGAAAGCTTTCAGGATTAGAAAATAATGGATGGATTACACGCGCCACATCAAAAACAGACAAACGCATTTACCAGATTTATCCAACTGAAAAGCACTTGAAGTTTTCCCTGAAATCAAACAGCTGATGGAAAACTGGAATGAGTTGATTTTAGAAGAATTAAGTGAAGAAGAAAAAGAAACACTATTTCAAATTCTTCCTAAAATTTCAAAAAAAGCGAAACAGCTGATGGAAAGCAGGGATCACAAATGAACCATCTATTACAGACGATGCGCCCTTACTTCCCTAAAATGTCACTTGGAATCTTCATCAAATTCATTGGAGCTCTTATGGATTTATTTCTACCTTGGATTTTATCTCATCTTATTGATGAAATTGTCCCGTTGAAAAACCAAAGACTTATCTTTTTGTGGGGAGGTTTGATGATTTGCTGCGCACTCACAGCTCTAGTTACAAACATCATTGCCAATCGCATGGCTGCATGGGTAGCTAGAAACACAACAGAAAGTGTTCGCCATCAGCTATTCACAAAAATCATGCACTTATCTTCTCGCCAAATGGATGAATTTACAATTCCGTCCTTAGAACTTCGTCTAACTAGTGATACTTATAATGTTCACCGCATGATTTCTATGATGCAAAGGATGGGAATTCGTGCACCTATTCTCTTAATAGGGGGCATTGCCATGACATTGTCACTGGATGTTGTATTAACTGCTATTTTAGTCAGTATTCTTCCATTTATTGCACTCTTGGTTTATTTCGTTTCCAAAAAGGGTGTTCCTTTGTATCGTAAACTGCAGCAGCACAGTGATCACATGGTCCGTGTGGTACGCGAAAACATCACAGGAGTTCGTGTTATCAAAGCATTATCAAAGACAGAACATGAAAGAAATCGTTTC
>JAFQKG010000181.1 GCA_017397025.1 Erysipelotrichaceae bacterium
CATAAAAACCATGCACTTCTGCAGAACTAGGCAATAAATAAGCTTCAGTGTATCCACTTTCATAAGTTCTAGTAAATTCATCTGAAATACGATACGCATTCGATACTTTCATCTGATACGTCTTACCGTCAGAAATAATGTCATCCGCAACATATCCAAGCTCTTCAGCAGTTCCTTTTGGATTTTCCAAGTCAAATTTCATCACATGTGAATTCTTAAGATCACTTTCAAGAGAAATTGACGACAGCGTATTGTCTTTTACTGGAATAAAGATTCGTGCAAGATAATTTGTCTGGGATGAAATCAGTTCAAACCAGACATTCTTTTTCCCTAAATACAAGCTGCTTTTTTCCAATTGATTGACATAAGCTGATGTTTCACTTAAAACAAGCCCTTCGCTTGTTTTAAAGTGCGACAGGCTGATATTTGTTGCATCATTAGCCTTCACACGAACTTTCGCAATAATAAATCTGAAATCAACCTGATCCAAATCATAAACAGTGTAGTCCACTAAATCAACCTGAACTTGTTCTTCCTCATTAGTTTCATCTGGTTTTTCCTGATTTCCAGATTCAGGAAGCATGACTTCAGAATCTTCAGGTAAATCTGTCAAATCATTTTTAGGTGCACTGACTGATAAATAAATAACCCCAGCAACAGCCGCAATCAATACAAACGCAACACACATCAACAAAATTGTCTTCAAATTTGCTTTTCTTTTTGCTGCCATTTTCTTCACCTCTGATTCATTATAGCACAATGAAAAAATGAAAAAAATGGTACAATGTACCATTTTATTGAAATTTCACAAAGTTAATCGTTGATGCCATCGGGATTCTGAGACTGAAATCTCCAGGAATCCTGACACATCGTATCAATATCATACTTAGCCGACCATCCAAGAACTTCCTTGGCCTTGGTTGTATCTGCATAGCATTCTGCAATGTCTCCAGGACGGCGATCAACAATCTTAAATGCGATTTTCTTTCCGCAGGCTTTCTGGAACGCATCTTTAATCTGCAGAACTGAGTAGCCATGTCCAGTTCCAAGATTCACAGCGTCAATTCCTTTTCTGCCAAAAGCATATTCAATTGCTTTGATATGCCCAAGCGCTAAATCGACAACATGGATATAATCACGAACACCTGTTCCATCAGGCGTAGAATAATCGCTTCCAAAAACACTCAAATAATCACGTTTTCCGATCGCAACCTGCGCAATATATGGAAGCAGATTATTTGGAATACCATTTGGCACTTCTCCAATCAAACCAGAATGATGTGCTCCTATTGGATTGAAATATCTTAAAAGAACAATTGAAAACTCAGGTTCTGCCTTTGATAAATCTCTAAGAATCTGTTCATTGTATAGCTTTGATGTTCCATATGGATTTGTAGTTGGTCCTAATAGGAAATCTTCACGAATAGGCACTGATGCAGGATCCCCATATACAGTAGCACTGGATGAAAAAACCAAATTGTAAACCTGATGTCTTTTCATCGTTTCATAAAGATTCAATGAACCTGCAATGTTGTTCTGATAATAAGTCAGTGGCTTAGATACAGATTCACCAACAGCTTTATAGCCTGCAAAATGAATAACCGCATCCAAATGATTTTCACTAAATACTTGATCAAGTCCTTCAGCATCCAGAATATCAGTTTCATAGAACTTAGGAAGAACACCAGTAATGGTTTCAATTCGTTTTAACACTGCTTTGGATGAGTTATACAGATTGTCCAAAATCACAACATCATACCCTGCCTGAATCAGTTCGACACAGGTATGCGAACCAATGTAGCCAGTCCCTCCTGTAACAAGAATTGTCTTTTTCATAGCGTTGTCCTCCTTTAGCTAAACAGTGCCGATAAAGCACCAAATAATCCAAGTGATCCAGCCCCCATGATCAGACCAGCCAAGACAACTCCGCCCATGACTGCTAAAACACTCTTTTTAAAATCCATGTTCAAAAAGCTCGCTGCAAGTGTACCAGTCCAAGCACCAGTACCAGGAAGCGGAATACCAACAAACAGAAGCAAAGCCCAATACAAGCCTCGTCCTGCTTTTTCTTTCAGCTTTTCTCCACCACGTTCACCTTTTCTGACACACCAACTAAAAAATCCGCCAATCACAGGTTTATCCATGCCCCACAAAAGAACTTTTCTTGCAAAAAAGAAAATAATAGGAACAGGAATCATATTTCCAATGACTGCAATAACATACGATGGAACCAGCGGCAGATTGAACAAAACAGCATAAGGAATAGCTCCTCTTAATTCAATCAATGGAACCATCGAAATAAAAAATACAAGTAAATACTTCATTCTTCTCCTCCATTATTTAAACAGACGCAAAAGATCCTGTCCAGTCGCAAAAATCATCAATCCTAGAAGCAAAACAACTGCAAAGCTCATCAAAGCCTGTTCTACTTTTTGATTGATTGGTTTGCCAGTCACCATTTCAAATGCCAGAAGCACGACTCTTCCACCATCGAGAATTGGCAGCGGAATCGCATTAAATATCCCCACATTTAATGAAATGATGGCAATCAGCCAGACATAGTTGGCAAAGCCAAGAGATGCCTGTTCTGCAGTAATCGTATAAATACCAACAGGGCCAGAAAGCTGATCCAGATTCTGCCCTTGAAACAGTTCTAAGATAGAATCAATCATCATTTCTGTCACATAAATAATCTGATAGGCTCCATCAGCCATACCCTGAAACAATCCTACCTGAATGTGTTCGACAGGAGCAGAAATACCAACTAGAAAAGCATCCTGTTCAGCAAGATACTCAGGTGTTAGTTCAAAACTCATCTGTACACCATTGCGTTCAATCGTATAAATTCGTGCTGATGTTACATCTTCAATCGAAGCAGAACTCATTTCAGTAAAAGTTGATGGCTGAATCACTGTGCCATCTTCAAATTCAATCCGAACAATAGTGTCTCCTGCAAGAAGTCCAGCTCGTTCAGCTGGAGAATTTTCAACAATTGACCCTATTTTTGGCAGATCAACTGTAACGGTATATCCCTGAGATACAAAGATACCCGTAAAGATAACCCACGCCAAAAGGAAATTCATCATGATACCAGCTATCATAATTAACAGCTGTTTCCACTTTGCAATTCCCTTCAATGTTCTTTCAAAAGGAACATCCACATTCAGTTCGCCTTCCAGCTCATTTCCAGTTTCACCTGCCATCTGACAGAATCCACCCAATGGAACAGCACGAAGCGAATACAATGTTTCTTTACCTTGATGACTCCACAGTTTAGGTCCCATGCCAAGCGCAAATTCGCCGACATAGACATGAAAAAGTTTCGCCATTAAAAAATGTCCAAGCTCATGAATAAAAATAATCACGCCTAGCAGGACAATGAAATAAAGCAGTCCCATTACATCTTCTCCTTGATTTTCATTTCAACACATCTGCGTGCCTGATGATCTGCCTCAATCACTTCATCAAGAGTCACCTCTTGCTGATACTTAAATTCGTTCACAGTCTCAATCACAAGACGTTCAAGGTCAAGAAAAGTGATTCTGCCATCTCGAAATGCCTGATTGGCAACTTCATTGGCGGCATTCAGCACAGCAGGAAGATTCCCCTGTTTTCTACCCACTTCATAAGCTAATCCAAGCAATGGAAAGCGCTCAAAACTGACAGGTGCAAAGTGCAGAGCTGACATTTTTGTAAAATCGAGCGATTCAGAGCGGAGAGTCACACGATCCGGCCATGAAAGTGCATATTGAATAGGCAGACGCATATCTGGTGTTCCCAGCTGTGCAATCACTGCAGTATCCACAAATTCAACCATGGAATGAACAACACTTTCAGGATGCATGACAACATCAATCTGATCAAAATCAAAATCAAACAGCCAATGAGCTTCGATGACTTCAAAGCCTTTGTTCATCATTGTAGCTGAATCAATCGTAATCTTTGCACCCATCGACCAGTTCGGATGCTTCAAAGCCTGTTCTACTGTAACACCTTCTAATTCCTCACGAGTCTTGTTTCTAAATGATCCTCCGGAAGCAGTCACAATCAAACGCTTGACTTCAGAGCTTTTTGCATTCTGCAGACACTGAAAAATCGCGCTGTGTTCACTGTCAATCGGCGTCAATGAAACATTGTATTTCTTTACAGCATCCATGACAAACTGTCCACCAACAACCAGTGTTTCCTTGTTGGCAAGAGCAATATCATGATGTGTTTC